>DAOUTV010000185.1 GCA_030668505.1 Desulfobacterales bacterium
CCAATGCCCCTGCTCACATACATGCGCACCTCGGGGTCTTTTTCCGATTCATAAAGGCCGTGGGTATAGGTAACAAAGAGGCCTGCAAGGGAAAATCCTCGCTCCCCGACCATCGGGACGATGACCTGCCCTCCGTGGGTATGCCCTGCCAGGGTCAGTTGAACGTTCCAATCTTTGCTTGCTTTGAATATTCCGGGCCTGTGAGAGAGGAGCAGGTTAAACTGATTGGGCACAACAAGCGAAGAGATCTTTGCCAAATCTTGAAATTGCGCATCAGTTGCCCAGCGAGAGACCGGATCTTCGACCCCGATTATATTCAACACCCCCTCCAGTCCCTTTGCTGTGTGATAGCTGTGGCTTAGCATGGATATGCGAGTCTTTGAAAACCCTTCCCTTACACTCTCGATGCCCGTGTAGTAATCATGATTCCCGTACACACCAAACACCCCTGCATTTGCTTTAAGATCGTTGAGGAGCCGAACACAACCATCCACGTATGCTGGGTTGTTGTTTACATAATCGCCGGTGAGCACAATCAAATCCGGTTTGAGGGCATTTACAACGGAGACAGTCCTCGCAATCGACTCAAAGGATATGAGGGGGCCGGCATGAATATCCGTTACTTGGACAATCCTGAACCCGCAAAGCTCCGGATGAAGTCCTCTGTATGAAAGGGCCACTCTGGATATTTCAGGAGTACTATTTTCATAATAGGTGCCATAGGCGAGCACCCCAAGAGAAGCCCCGGACAGTGTTCTCGCAGCATTTCCGACAAAACTTCGCTTAGACTTGTCAAACCGGGGCCACAGTTTAGGCAACGTTGATCTTGCAAGCAACACGATTAAAAGGGGCACAGCCAAAAGAGCCGATGCGACAAGAGCAATGGCATAGGGAAATACAATAAACTCCCGATGCCACCAGGGGAGATCATCCAAGATGCGGTCTGTGGCCATGTACAAGAAGGGAATGGTGTTTAAGCTGAGGGCGGCAAGAAATGAGATAATGATTCTTGCCATGCCTGAAAGTCTCTGGGGAAGCATGACACGAATGAGGAGATATTGAAGTGCTACGACAACGAGAAATGAAGATGCAACGACGGCAAAAAAGAGGGTCATGGAGGAAGATCCGGTTAAGCTGAAAGCTGAAGGCTCAAAGCTGAAAGCAGGAGAAGGAGAAGAACGGTTTGTTGCTTTCAGCTTTGAGCCTTCAGCTTTCAGCTTCTATGTTATTACCTGTATTTTATGCTCAAATGACTCACCGCCTTGCCCAGCGCCTTTCGCAATTCATTGCCCTTGGCTTCTCCGGAAAGATAGTCTCTTATGAGATCTTTCTTTATGTCCGCACTCCCCGTCCGTCCATCCTTGAGGAGGGTTACACGGTAAGCCTCCTTTTTCTTGGTTTGGTTAACGGCTATGAGCTGAACACGCTTGTCTAATTTGTTTACTTCTTTTCGCAGGGTTTCTTCCGCCGAGCGAATCGTCAATCTTGGCATTTTTTTAAGTCCTTTTTCTAAAGATCTTAAATACAATCACGAAAACACGAAAAAGGGAAAGCACGAAAGAGATAGGCATCGGATGGGGAAAATGACAGATTCCAAGTTGATCTCGTGTCTTCGTACTTTCGTGATTAGTTCTTGCCTCTTTCGTTCCTGCCTGTACAAACCATAATTTAGAACTTGTGCGCAGTTATTAACTTTGATGGCTTCGTAAAAAGTCGTCACTCCGGTGAAAACCGGAGTCCAGAGCCTTTGTAACTATCTGAATAGACTGGATTCCGGCTTTCGCCGGAATGACAGAAAGAGGTGTTTTTCGACTTTTTACGAGTTCGTCAACTTTAGAGTTCAAAGTTCTCGGAAACACGCCCTAACCCCCCTTTAGGAAAGGGGGGAATTAGCTGTTAATAATTTCAGGTGATTATGCGAACTTTAGACAGACCAGTTATTATTAGACAGACCAGTTATTAAATGTGTTGCACGAAAGAGCTGATCGCTTATGAACTAGAAATATCTTACTCGACAAACAAAAGGCCTGTCAAGGGATAGAGGAAAGTTAGTCGGGGTTCTGCTGGTTTCATATTTTTGCTGGAAAATTCCACTCTTATATGGTATAGGGCCGATATGTCAATAATGAAGTTGTGAAATTCGAAGAGATATCTTGAAGTTATCACTTTGCAGCTCGGATTTTGAATTGAATGCTTCACCCGGGAAGTAAGGAGCCCATGCCGGGGTATTTTGAACCGCCACCGGGGCAAAATGCCCCACCTGGGGCGTTGCCTGCAGAAATCATGTTATATCTTCAGTTTTAAATTGGGCAATAATATCGAGGAGGTTATAGCGTTCTTTGCCAGAAGGGTTTTTTCAGCCAAGCTTGGCACACATTTGGTATTACATAGCTATCTCCACCAAATTATTTAAGGCTTTGTGCCATTCGAGAGCTACCTATGTCCTTATCAGGCAAAGGCGAAGTCATAGTGATTATAGATGACGCAGAATGCATTAGGGATTCCTGTTGTCAGGTATTGATTAAAGCGGGATATCTGGTAGAAACGGCTATCAACGGAGAAGTAGGTCTGGCCAAGGTCAAAGAAATAGGGCCTGACGTCGCCTTGGTAGATCTCGATATGCCTGGCGCCTCTGGCCTGGAGGTCATGGATCGATTGAATGAGATCAGCCCGGGGATCGTCAAAATTGTGGTGACAGGAAATACCACTATCGATTTGGAACAAGAAGTAATCCGGAAAGGCAGAGCCCTGAGCTACCTTACGAAGCCTTTTTCCCCGGATCAATTGAAGCAGGCTGTACGAAAGGCCTTAGACAGTAGAGAACAATTCAAACAAGAGGAGGATTCCAATGGCCCTTGATCCAACCAAATACAAAGATTGGCAAATATCTGAAGATGCGGAAAAGAACATGCCCATGCCCGAGGAGTGGAGGGAAAAACTGGGTCTTGAAAAAGAAGAGGTCCTTCCTATGGGGAGGCTGGCAAAGCTTGACTTCCTAAAAATCATTGACCGCCTGAAAGACAAGCCTGATGGAAAGTATATTGAAGTTACTGCCATCACTCCTACGCCGCTGGGCGAAGGAAAGAGCACTACTTCATGCGGCCTTATGGAGGGTCTTGGCCTGCGCGGCGTAAACGTCGGAGGTGCCCTCAGGCAGCCTTCGGGCGGCCCCACCATGAATATCAAGGGCACCGCGGCCGGCGGCGGCATATCCCTGCTTATTCCCATGACCGAGTTTTCCCTCGGGCTTACGGGCGATATCAATGACATCATGAATGCCCACAATCTTGCCATGGTGGCTCTAACGGCCCGCATGCAGCACGAGCGCAATTACAATGACGAGCAGCTGCAAAGGCTTACCAATATGCGTCGTTTCGACATCGATCCTACCCGCGTTGAGATGGGCTGGATCATCGACTACTGTGCCCAGACCTTGAGAAACATAATCATCGGCATAGGTGGGCGTTTTGACGGATTTACCATGCAGTCCAAGTTCGGGATTGCCGTGGGTTCCGAATGTATGGCCATCCTTTCCATAGTCAGAGACCTGGCAGATCTACGTGAAAGACTGAACAATATTACCGTTGCCTTTGACAAAAGCGGCAAACCGGTCACCACGGGCGACCTGGAGGTCGGCGGTGCAATGACCGCATGGATGCGCAATACGATCAATCCAACACTCATGTGTACTGCCGAGTACCAGCCATGCATGGTACATGCCGGGCCTTTTGCCAACATCGCCGTGGGGCAGTCTTCCATTATTTCAGACCGCATAGGGCTTAAGATGTTTGACTATCATGTAACTGAAAGCGGATTTGGGGCGGACATAGGCTTTGAGAAATTCTGGAATGTCAAGTGCCGATACAGCGGGCTGAAACCCCATGTGTCTGTTCTGACGTCTACCATCCGTGCCCTTAAGATGCACGGTGGAGGTCCCAAGGTGGTCGCGGGTCTGGCGCTTCCTGAAGAGTATTCCAAGGAGAATGTGGAATTGGTGGAAAAGGGTTGTGAGAACATGGTTCATCATATCAACACCATTCGCAAGGCAGGGATCAATCCAGTGGTTTGTATTAACTGTTTCCATACCGATACTGATGATGAGATTGAAGCGGTCAGAAAGGCGGCCGAGGCAGCAGGTGCGCGCTGCGCTAAATCCACCCACTGGGCCCATGGCGGTGAAGGCGCATTGGAGTTCGCCGATGCTGTTATAGATGCCTGTAACGAAGAGAGCGAGTTCAAACATCTGTATCCTCTGGAGATGAAACTTCGCGAACGAGTGGAAACCATTGCCAGGGAAGTCTATGGAGCAGATGGGGTTTCCTGGACTCCCGATGCCGAGGCCAAAGCCAAGATGCTTGAGGGGGACTCCAAATATGATGACTACGCCACCATGATGGTGAAGACTCATCTTAGCCTCAGCCACGACCCGGTCTTGAAAGGGGTTCCCAAGGGCTGGACCTTGCCTATTCGAGACGTGATGATCTACTCGGGAGCCAAGTTTCTGTGCCCCTGTGCCGGCACGATTAGCTTGATGCCGGGAACGTGTTCAAATCCCGCCTTTCGCCGCGTTGATGTTGATGTCGATACTGGAAAAGTGAAAGGGTTATTTTAGATTGGTCATTAGTCGGTGGTAACATTTGCCTGGGGGCTCTGCCTCCCACAACAGTGCCCCGCATGGGGGCTCTCTACGTAAGGTTTGGATTAGACTGTGAAAGATAATATGAACAAAACCGGAACAGCCGTGTCTTCGCAAGATGCAATCGGCGCGGTCATGGTAGTGGGGGGTGGGATCGCCGGCATACAGGCAGCCCTGGACCTGGCGGATCTCGGATTTAGAGTATATCTTGTAGAGCAGGGTCCAGCCATTGGGGGAAAGATGG
>DAOUTV010000072.1 GCA_030668505.1 Desulfobacterales bacterium
AATCTGAATCTCCACCCGCTCCCCCAAAGGTCCGATCATCGTGGTGTGGAGAGACTGGTACATATTGGGCTTGGGGATACCAATGAAATCTTTGAAACGTTTGGGTATAGGCTTCCATATTGAATGGATGATCCCGATGGCTTGGTAGCACTGCGGCACCGTATCTAGAATAATACGAAAGGCGAGGATGTCATACACATCCTTAAAATCGACGCCTTGATTTATCATCTTCTGATAGATGCCATAGAAATGTTTGTGGCGGCCATCGACCTCACAGGAAAGATCGGCTTCCGCCATCTTTGTCTTTATAATGTTTCTTATTGTGTTGATATGCTCTTTTTGCTCGTACTTTTTCTGTGCCACCTGGTCGACGATCTCGCGATACGGCTGCGGAAAAAGATACATGAACGCTATATCTTCTAGTTCCGTCTTAATCCAGTAGATACCGAGACGACTGGCAAGTGGTGCATAAATATCAAGGGTTTCCTGGGCTATATTGATTTGCTTATTCTCGTTTTGAAACTGAAGGGTACGCATGTTGTGCAGCCGATCGCACAGCTTTATCAGGATAACGCGTATATCATCTGCCATGGCAAGAATCATCTTGCGGATATTTTCGGCCTGACGGGCCTCAGAACTCCGAAATGCCAGACCACTCAGCTTGGTCACGCCCTCCACAATGTGGGCCACCGGTTCACCAAACAACCTGGTCAAGTCTTCCATGGTTGCTTTTGTGTCTTCCAGGGCATCGTGCAGAAGGCCCGCTGCGGCACTAACGGGGTCCAACTGCAAATCGGTCAGTAGTCCGGCGACCTCCAGCGGGTGAGAGAGATAAGGCTCTCCGGAAAGACGCACCTGGCCTTCATGGATTCGTGCCGAGTAAATATATGCCCTTTCCACGAGGTCCAGGTCTGCCTCCGGGTGGTAGGCACTGATGCGGTCCAGGATGTCAGTGATGCGAATCATAAGTCTGGATACTGGATGCTGGCCAACAAAGAGGATCAGCGTTTAATTTTTTTCTAGTGATCATCCAGAAATGGTAGATTTTGTCCCGAGGCAAGGCCGCCCCAGAGAAATATGCTTCGCATTTCACAGGGCAGGCACAAAGGTTGCTACCGCAGACGTAGCAGCGCTACGTTGAGGATAGAAACCTGCGGAGAACGCGGTATCGGGGCAAAAGATGCCGTTTCTGGATGATCACTAGTACGCCTTGGCAAAAACCACACGTTGAGCGCTCTTGCCCCCGCAAGAGACACACCTTCCGGCCTCTTTTTCGGCGTGGATGGGAATACAGCGAATCGTAACACTCAGGACTGTCTTGATCTTTTCTTCACACCTCTCGCTTCCACACCAGTGGGCAAAGGCAAATCCTCCATGGATCTCAGGCTTTTCAGGATCCTTGGGCGTGAAAAAACTATAGAAGTCATCCTTTGAATCAATATGCACACTGTTTTCTTCCCTGTATCGCAACGCACGGTTAAAGAGGTTGGTTTGAATCTCATCCAACATAGTAACAATGGTCTTAATAAATTGGTCCCGTGGGATCGATTCCTTCTCTTTCGGCCCTCTGTCTCTCCGACCCACAAAGACCGAATTTTGGGCAATGTCCCTAGGGCCTATCTCCACACGGATCGGGATACCTTTTTTGATCCAGTCCCATCCTCTGCCTCCAATAGTCTGCCTGTCATCAATTTCAACTTCGATCTTGCGACCATGGTAATCTTGTCCTCTTAGCTCCCTGGCCAGGGCTTGGGTGGAGTCCATGACCGCGTTTCTTTCAGCGGCTTTCTTGATAATAGGCATCAAGGCCACGTGAGAGGATGCAATCATGGGAGGAAGCACCAATCCGTTGTCATCGCCGTGCGTCATAATGATCGCACCAATTAGACGAGTGGAAACCCCCCAGGATGTGGTCCAGGCATACTCCTCTTTTTCCTGAGCAGAATGGTACTTGATCTCAGAGGCCCTTGCAAAATTTTGTCCCAAAAAATGGGAAGTCCCGGCCTGTAATGCCTTGCGATCCTGCATCATGGCCTCGACCGTATACGTATTCACGGCCCCTGGAAATCGCTCAGAGGCCGTCTTTTCGCCCTTGATTACCGGTATCGCAAAGTAGGTTTCTGATAGCTTAGCGTAAATGTCAAGCATCTGGAGGGTTCTCTCCATAGCCTCATTCGGGCTGCTGTGGGCGGTGTGCCCCTCTTGCCAGAGGAACTCAGTGGTTCTAAGAAAGATGCGAGTTCTCATTTCCCATCTGACTACATTTGCCCACTGATTGATAAGCAAAGGTAAGTCCCGGTAGCTGCTGACCCACCTTGAAAATGACTCTCCTATGATAGTCTCGGATGTCGGCCTCACCACCAATGGCTCTTCCAATGGCCCTGCAGGAACAAGACCCCCGTCTTCGGCTTCTTCCAAGCGGTGATGGGTAACCACGGCACACTCTTTGGCAAAACCCTCCACATGTTCTGCTTCTTTTTCAAGAAACCGTTTCGGAATAAACAGGGGAAAATAGGCATTCTTCACCCCTGTCTGCTTGAACATATTATCCAGAACGTCTCTTATGTTCTCCCACAGGGCATAGCCCCACGGCTTGATGACCATACATCCCCGTACAGGTGAGTTTTCAGCCAGATCTGATGCCTTCACCACCTGCTGATACCATTCCGGGTAGTCCTGGCTCCGTGTTGGTGTGATTGCTGTTTTCGCCTTGTTCCCTCTTCCCATCTCAATGCCTCGCTTCATACGCTTCCACTTCCTCAAGAAGAACCTCAACTAGGCTTTGCTCTTTCACTTTCCGCACAACCTTCCCCTTTTTGAAAAGGACCCCATGACCTTTGCCGCCTGCGATCCCGATATCAGCCTCACGGGCCTCTCCCGGCCCGTTCACCACACACCCCATGATAGCAAGCTGCACAGGTATGGTCTTGGTGAGCAAGGCCGACTCCACGCGCTCGACAATGTCTACCAAGTCGATCTCACACCGGCCGCAAGTGGGACACGAAACGACATCCGGGCCGCGCTGCCGGATCTTCAATGCTTTTAATATCTCGTAGCCGACCCTGATCTCATCCACAGGATCCCGAGTAAGGGAAACCCGTATGGTGTCACCAATGCCCTCAGCAAGAAGGATACCAATGCCCAGTGCGGACTTAACAGTCCCAGAAAAGAGGCTGCCCGCTTCAGTAACACCCACATGGAGCGGGAGGTCTGTCTGAGAAGAAAGCAAGCGGTAGGCTTCCACGGTTCTCAGCACATCCGATGCCTTTATCGAGACCTTTATGTTGTGAAAATCAAACGACCTGAGCAGCTCAACGTTCCGCAAGGCACTCTCCACCATGGCCTGAGAAGTTGCTCCCCCGTATTTCTTGAGGAGCTTTTTTTCAAGTGAACCAGCATTCACACCCACGCGGATAGGAATGCCTCGCTCCTTGGCCTCGTTGGCCACGGCCTTCACTTTCCCGGCCGCCCCTATATTGCCCGGATTGATCCGCAGTCCGTCTGCGCCTGCTTTCATCGCTTTCATGGCCAGCCGGTAATCGAAATGAATATCGGCGACCAGGGGAATGGAGATCTCTTTTTTTATGGAAGTGATCGCTTCTGCGGCTGCCTGATCAGGCACTGCTACCCGCACAAGCTCGCAGCCCACGGCCTCTAAGCGTTCAATCTGAGCCACCGTGGCGGCCACATCGTGAGTGAAGGTATTAGTCATGGACTGGACGGCTATAGGAGCTCCGCCACCGATTCTGAGCCCACCGATAGATATCTGTCTGGTCTCTTTGCGTCTTGCAACGATAGTCATGGTATTATATCGTCAGACTGTCAACAGCTCTCTAAACTGAGAACCTAAAGGGGTAAATGGTACTGTAAACACAATGTTATAAACTTAAGGACCGTTCCTATAAAGTCCCGCCCCCTTTAGAAAAGGGGGGAAATTTTGTGCTTAAGTTAATGACATTGATGACATCGTAAAAAGTCGAAAAACACCATTTTTTGTCATTCCGGCGAAAGCCGGAATCCAGTTTTTTCAATTGGTTACAGAGTTTCTGGACTCCGGTTTTCACCGGAGTGACGACTTTTTACGAAACCATCAATGACTTGAGAGTCCAAAGTTCTCGGAAGCACGCCTTAAAATCCCCCTTTCTTAAAGGGGGATTTAGGGGGATTTCAAGAAATTGCCCAAAAATCCCCCCTAACCCCCCTTTAGGAAAGGGGGGAATTAGCTGTTAATAATTTCAGGTGATTATGCGAACTTTAGACTGACCAGTTAATGACATTGACTGTAAAAATATAAGGTTAGCAAACTCACACTTTTTCTTCAAGGAAAATAAAGGCCTGTTTATGCGCTATGAAGGTCCGATATATCGCCCACCCAGTGAGGCCGATTCTCTACTGATCCAGGCAACAGTTGGATGCCCTCACAACCGATGTACGTTCTGCATGGTGTATAAGAACGGACCAAGGTTCCGTATCCGGCCGGTCAATGAAGTTAAGGAAGATATATTAGAAGCCAAAAGGGTTTACGGCCCCCATGTGAGCACCATGTTTCTTCCGGCCGGAAATACCATAGCCATGAAAACAGAAGACCTGGCCGAGATATGCCGTTTTGCCAGAGCCACCTTTTCAACTCTTGAACGGATCACGGTTTACGGGTCTTCCCAGTTTATTCACAAAAAGGGGCCGGGGCAGCTTGAACAACTGGCCCGAGCCGGGCTTGGACGCATTCATGTAGGCCTTGAGTCAGGCGACGATATTGTCCTGAAACGCATTCGCAAGGGAACAAATGCCAGGCAGCAGATAGAGGCGAGCAACTGGCTTATGGCCGCGGGCATTGAATTGAGCCTATATGCAATTTTGGGCATCGGCGGCCGGGAAAGAACCCATGAGCACGCCAAAGAAACGGCTCGCGTGATCAATGAGATTGGACCCGACTTTGTACGACTTCGCACCTTTTTGCCCAAGATCGACACACCCCTTTTAGAGGATGTCATGGCGGGCCGCTTTCAAATGCTCAGCCCTCACGGCGTGTTAAGGGAAACAAGGACCATCCTTGAACGGCTCACTATAACCACAACACTTACCAGCGATCATTACACTAACTACATAAACCTGCACGGTGGCCTGCCTCAGGACAAGCCAAGGTTATTAGATGAAATAAGCCGTGCCCTCGAACGGGATGAGTCTGGGTTTAGACCGTATTTTGTAGGGTCACAGTAGCAGCCTTTTCAATTGACCCACAAGCCCCTTTATCCTATACTGCTCTAACAACTTGAGAGTTTAAAGTTCTCGGAAACAAGTCTTAAAGTCCCCCTTTTTTAAAGGGGGATTTAGGGGGATTTCAGGAAGTTGCCCAAAAATCCCCCCTAACCCCCCTTTAGGAAAGGGGGGAATTAGCTGTTAATAATTTCAGGTAATTATACGAACTTTAGACTGACCAGTGCTGAACTATTACGCAAATTCTATCCGTTCCACGTGCCGTTAGCTGCAGCCACCGCGCTACAATAAACAAAACATTGTAGCTTGGCTACTTTGGCCTGCCCTGCCCGCCTTGGGGTTCGTTCTTGTTACAGACTATCAAGCCCGGCACATCAGGAAATACTATGCCTATTCATTCAACTGGTGCCTCATGAGCAGCGTCATCCGACCTATTGACTGGATTGATTCACAAGCTCAGCGCATGATAGAGCTTGTCGAGCATTGGGCGAACATCAACTCCGCCTCCGACAACCTCCATGGACTGGAACAAATGGCCGCGGCACTAGTCGATACGTTCAGCCCACTGGGCGGTCATTTGAAGTTAATCGACCTGCCTCCACGCGAGATACCATCGATTCCTCCGGCAATGCCGTCCAGAAGCCTTTGGGCCGCGCCCTGTCTATCATCAAACGCCCCCACGCTCGGCTGCGGGTGTTTCTCGGCATTCACATGGACACGGTCTACGGTCTTGATCAGCCGTTTCAAACCACTCAACGACTGGATGCCGACAAGCTCTGTGGGCCAGGTGTGGCTGATGCCAAAAGCGGGATCGTTGTAATGCTGATCGCGCTCGAAGCGTTGGAGCGATCCGACGTCGGCGATCAGATTGGATGGGAGGTCCTCATTAACCCCGATGAAGAGCTCGGTTCGCCCGGCTCGGCTCCTCTGTTGACTCAGTGTGCAAAGCGCAATCACCTTGGTTTTGTTTTCGAGCCGACACTTGCCAACGGTTCGCTGGCCGGTGAGCGCAAGGGATCAGGCAACTTTACGATCGTGGTGCGAGGCCGCTCGGCTCACGCCGGCCGCGAATTCCACTATGGCCGCAATGCCATCACTGCTATGGCTAAAACCATTACCGAACTTGATTCACTTAACGGTAGTCTCGAAGGTCTGACTATTAATATCGCCCAGGTTGAAGGCGGGGGGGCTTTGAATATGGTGCCGAACCTTGCGATCTGTCGGCTGAATGCCCGCCATGTTGACATCCGGCAGGAAGCGATTGTGCAATCAAAGATTGTGGATGTGATTCGAAAAATAGACTCATATGACGGCATTCAGGCTGAATGGCTCGGCGGCTTCACCGCTCCACCGAAACCGATAGATGGGCCGACCCTGCGTCTGCTGGAGCATGTTGCCGAGTGCGGCCGCGAACTTGGCCTTGACGTCACCTGGCAATCGACGGGTGGCGTTTGCGACGGCAACCGTCTGGCGGCGGCGGGTTTGCCCAATGTGGATACAATGGGCGTGCGCGGCGGTGACACCCACAGTCCAAACGAATATCTGTTTATAGACAGCCTATCCGAGCGCGCCAAGCTCACCGCGCTCTTGCTGATTAAGCTTGCAAACGGCGAGATAAAGTGGCAGACAAAAAACAATTCACCTATACAATAGGAGTGAATTCGTATGCTTGTTATCCGTCCCATCAGAGGCAAAGACATCGATCAGTTGCTGGAGTTGGCCGGACACACCACATTCGGATTGACCACGCTGCCCAACGATAGAAAACTGCTCGAGCAGCGCATTCACGATTCCCTGCAAGGCTTTGAAAGGGTTGAAGGCGAACAGCCCCGCGGGGAATCATATCTGTTCGTTATGCAAGATACTGACAGCGGGAAAGTCATCGGCACCGCGGCCATCGTCTCCAAGGTAGGCGGATTCCTTCCCTTCTTTGCGTACCGCATCAAAACCACAGTCCACGAGTCGAAAATGCTCAACCTCCGCAAGGAGATCCCCACATTGCACCTGGTCATGGAGCACAATGGTCCGTCCGAAATCTGCAGCCTATTCATGCATCCCGACTATCGCAGGGGCGGCAGCGGTCGCACGCTTTCTCTGGCCCGGTTCCTGTTCATCGCTCAGCATCCCGACTCTTTCGACCCCGAGGTGATCGCGGAAATGCGCGGAGTGATTGACAAACAAGGCCGAAGCGTCTTCTGGGACAGCCTCGGCAAACACTTTTTCGACCTTGAATATCCCAAAACCGACTACTTAAGCATTGTTAACAAGGAATTTATCGGCGATCTGATGCCGCGTCATCCTATCTACATCCCGCTGCTGCCAAAAGAAGCCCAAGAGGTAATCGGCAA
>DAOUTV010000182.1 GCA_030668505.1 Desulfobacterales bacterium
CTAAGGCAGAAAATATTTTGTTTGCCGCCGCCCGCCCTGTGGAATGCGAAGCATATTCCTCTGGGGTCTCCCGGCAAACAAAAAGATACTTTATCTCTGTGAACTCCGTGTCTCTGTGGTGAATCATAAGCGGTCAGCTATGGGTTCTCGTACGTCTGAAGTTAGCAGCTAAGGGGATAAGCATTTACCCAATTGTGCTCCTTGCCTAGAAGCCATTTCAAAACCTCAGATCGCGTTCGAGGGCAAGGCGAGGGCCGATGATAAAGCGCAGCATACACGGGAGTATGTGAGCATTTTGAAGAGGCCCTCAACACAGCCATCGGGCGATAGATGGGGTTTTGAAATGGCTTCTATTATAGCAAAGGAAATCCCATAGCCTTTCTTTGTTCGAGATAGGCTTCTCCACAGGCACGGGCCAAGTTTCTGACCCGGGCGATATAACCCGTTCTCTCTGTTACACTGATGGCACCGCGGGCATCCAGCAGGTTGAAGGTGTGGGAACACTTTAGGCAATATTCATAGGCCGGAAGTACCAGAGGAGCCGCGATCACGCGTTTACATTCGGCCTCATACATGTCAAACAAGGCGAGCAGCATCTTTACATCGGCCTGTTCAAAGTTGTATGTCGAATGTTCCACTTCGGCCTGATGGCACAAGTCCCCATAGCTGATGGAATCGTTCCATTTCAAGTTGTAAACATTGTCTACACCCTGCAGATACATGGAAATTCTTTCCAGGCCGTATGTGATCTCAACCGAGACAGGATCTAGTTCAATGCTTGCTGCCTGTTGAAAATAGGTAAATTGGGTGATTTCCATGCCATCAAGCCATATTTCCCACCCGAGGCCCGATGCTCCGAGAGTAGGCGATTCCCAATCATCTTCCACAAAGCGAATGTCGTGGGCCAGGAGGTCGATTCCGATGGCCTTGAGGCTTCTTAAATAAACTTCCTGCACGTCAATAGGAGAAGGCTTCAGGATGACCTGATACTGGTAGTAGTGTTGTAGCCGATTTGGATTTTCCCCATAACGACCGTCTGTGGGCCGGCGAGAGGGCTCCACATAGGCTACCCGCCAGGGTTCGGGGCCGAGCACTTTCAAGAGGGTGTCCGGATGAAAGGTGCCGGCGCCGACTTCAATGTCATAAGGTTGCTGTAAGATGCAACCCTGCCGTGCCCAAAAATTCTCTAATGCCAGGATGAGCTTCTGGAAAGTAAGCATTTGTATGTCCTATTGGTTGTTGGGTATGTCCCTAACCAATGTCATTAACTTAAGCTCAAAATCTCCCCCCTTTTCTAAAGGGGGGCGGGGGGGGATTTCTTGGGAGAGCTTGAAAATCCCCCTAAATCCCCCTTTAACAAAGGGGGACTTTAAAGCAACGGCCCTTAAGTTCCCTTAATGACATTGATGTTCCTAATATAGAGTGAGTTAAAGTAACCTAAAGTTTAAAACACAAAACCGGAAACAATGCCACCCTACATCTCCTCAACTTTAGGCACTTTCCTTTATGCCGTGAATACACTGTAACGCCCGGTTTGTAAAGGAATCAATGCGGAAGCGCGGACTTGAGCTGCTTCAAGAAATTCATGCTTTTTGTTTCTTTCCCAAGATAGTACGGCACAAAGGCTTCAAGCATTCGCTGACTTTCTTCAATGGCCTGCCTGGAGAACCGTAGCCGGTTGAGCTTTTCTAGTGGTGCGTTCAAAACCCACCTGAGAAGCTTTACGGTTCCCTTGGAAAGACAGAGAGGAACTGCTTCTTGGGGCGCGCATTTTTCGCATATTACACCACCCCGCCTAACGTCGAATGCAACAGAGGAACGCCCAAACCCCTCAAGGGGCGTCCGGCAGATATTGCAATGATCAAAACCGGGCCTAAAACCACTTATGGTCATGAAGCGGACCTGGAAAGTGATGTGAAGGGCGTGCTCGGACATGCTCCTGCGGTTGAGTTGATCCAGTGTATGCTTAAGGAGCCCGTAGACAGAAGACTGCTGTTGGCCTTGCTCCATCCACGCATAAACCAACTCGCACCAATAACTGGCATAGGCTGTCCAGATAATATTGGTTCTGATCTGCTCAAAGGCATGGACCACAGATGCCTCCTGGAGGATTGGCAGCCCCCGGCCTCGGCCGTAGCTCCAAACCAGGTTCAAGACCGAAAAGAGTTCCAAGACTCCTGCAAACCGCTTGATGCTCTTTTTGGCTCCCTTTGCAATGAGTGAAATTTTGCCTCGTTTAAGGGTAAAAAAGGTAACGATTTTGTCATAGTCACCGTGCTCGACGGCACGGAGCATAATGGCAGGGGAAGATACAGGCGGCATGAGAGCTACAAATGGAGCAGCACGGTTGCAATCTGGAAGTAGAAGAATACGCTTACGATGTCGATGGAAGTGGTCACAAAGGGCCCTGTGGCAACAGCCGGATCAATGTTGATGCGGGCAAAGACCATGGGCACAAGTGAGCCGACCACGGCGGCAATGGTCATGGAACTTATGACGGCAAGCCCTACGGTCACCCCGAGCATTAAGGCCGGCTGTTGTGTTGGCAAAGTGGCGTGAGCGACGAACCCAAGCAGGATCCCGTAAAAAAAGCCGAGGAGAAACCCAATAGCCAGTTCCTTCAACACAACCTCCCATATTTGCTTAACGTTCAGGCGACCCGTGGCAAGGCCTCGAACAACAATTGTGGAAGACTGAGTTCCAATATTTCCACCCATTCCCATGATGATCGGTATAAAAGCCGCAAGGTATATAAACTTGTTCAGGCTGCTCTCAAAGTAGCCGATGATAAAAAAGGCGATTATGCCTCCGATCCAACTGGCCAAAAGCCAGGGGAGTCGGATTCGGGTGCTCTTTAAGACCGACTGGGTTTCCACGAGATCTTCACCCGCCCCTGCCATTTTCAAGATATCCTCCGTGGCTTCCTCGCGAATGATATCAATGACGTCGTCAACCGTAACGATGCCGACCGGCTCATTGCTCTCATCAACCACCGGCACAGCCAATATGTTGTAGCGTGCTACGATTTTAGCCACTTCTTCCTGGTCTGTGTTTGTCTGGACACTCACGACATCGGTGGCCATAATCGCGTTCAGTTTTGTATGAGGAGGCACCACAACGAGTTGCCGCAGCGAGATAACGCCAACAAGACGGCGGCGATCGTCAACCACATACAGATAGAAGGGCATCTCAATATCCACATACTCTTTCTGCAATGCCTCAATGGCTTCTCTTGCGGTGGTTTCCTCCTTCAGGGCGATAAAGTCCGGTAGCATGATGCCGCCGGCGGTCTGTTCATCGTAACGGAGCAGCCCTTCCACCTCTTCGGATTCTTCCTTTGTCATGAGATCGAGCAGGGCCTGGGCCCGTTCATCAGAGAGCTTCCCGAGCAGGTCGGCAACATCATCGTTGGGCATCTGTTCCAGGATCTCAACGATTTTTTCGACCGGCATGTCTTCAATCAGCTTAACTAATAAAACCTCTTCCAATTCACTGAAGAGCATAGCCTTTTGCTCAACAGTCTCGGTGAGGTCAAAAAGTGCTTCCTGCTCACGGAGTGTCAAAAACCGGAAAACAACAGCCAGGTCCGCAGCGTGGGTCTTGTTCACGATTTTGTGGAGATGGACCGTAGCTTCTCGTCTGAGGAGTCTCTTGATGGTGTCAAGAAGTAGTTTTGTTCGATCAACAGGCATATTTTATTTTTTTAAAAGTGCCTAAAGTGAACTAAAGTGTCTAAAGTGAGCTAAAGTTATAGGCTGCCAAAGGTGGACTAATTCCTTGCGAAATAGTGTTATTAGAAATTTATTGTAACCACTTCCTATTTCTGTACGAAACCGTTTCGATACGTCAAATATCGTTCCAAGGGCGATTTGAAAAAAACGGATATCATCTACAACTTTAGGCACTTTAGTTCACTTTAGCTCACTCTAGTTTCACTTGGAATCACGGATACAACCTGTCCATAAGCCTCGGAAATGGGATGGACTCCCTGACATGCTCGAGGCCGCAGAGCCATGCCACTGCTCGCTCAATGCCTAAACCAAAACCAGCATGGGGAACACTTCCGTAACGTCGCAGGTCCAAATACCAGTCAAAGCTTTCAGCTGACAGATCGGCCTTTCTGATTTTTTCCTTTAAGATAGCCGGATCATCCTCGCGTTGCCCACCCCCGATAATCTCTCCATAGCCCTCGGGGGCAAGCATGTCCACGCATAGGGCGACCTCTGGGCGATGGGGATCGTTTTTCATATAAAAGGCCTTGGTCTGAGCAGGATACCTGTGAATCAGCACGGGTTTGTCAAAATGATTTGAGATAATGGTTTCGTGGCCGCCTCCAAAATCTTCTCCCCACGGGAAGGATTCCCCGGCATCCTTCAAGATCTGGAGGGCTTCATCATAACTGATGATATAAAAGGGGGGCTGAATTTTCTCAAACATCTTGATATCGCGTCCCAGCAGCTCAAGCTCATGTTGACGGGTTTTGATGACACCTTCTACGATGGCCACCATCAAGGCTTCAGCCAACTTCATAACGGTATCAAGATCGGCAAAAGCAATTTCAGGCTCTATCATCCAGAACTCGGTAAGATGCCGCCTGGTTTTTGACTTTTCGGCCCGAAATGTGGGACCATAGCAGTAAACCTTGCCAAATGCCATTGCGCCGGCCTCCATGTAGAGCTGTCCGCTCTGAGACAAAAAGGCCTTCCTGTCTCCAAAGTACTCTGTTTCAAAGAGGGTGGTGGTACCCTCGCATGAAGAGGGCGTAAAGATCGGGGCATCTATGAGCGTGAACCCCTGATCGTCGAAGAACTTGCGTGCTGCATTGACCACAGCATGGCGAATACGCAAGATAGCCTGCTGTCGAGGAGACCGAAGCCACAGGTGGCGGTGATCCATCAAGAACCCCACACCATGCTCCTTTGGTGCAATAGGATAGGCTTCGGCAATCTGAAGCACCTCGATGCC
>DAOUTV010000045.1 GCA_030668505.1 Desulfobacterales bacterium
ACTGACATCAATGCTAAAGCTGTCGCGCCAGGGCGGGCCCTGCGGTCGACCTGCCCGCCATTGCCAGAAATACAGGCACATAAGCTGAATGTTGTCTCAGGCGTTGGCAGGCGGGAATGGCACATTCACCGAATCCGACTTTTTACGAATGCATCAATTTATGATGCATTCGTAAAAAGTCGATTTTCCTCACTCCATGAGCATTTTGGGCGCACTCAAAATGTTATGCTAAAAATATTACAACTCGGGCTAACTTCCTCAAACAGTTAGCATTTTCCGGCGCTTAGATGGCATAGTAATAGTATCTTTACGGGTGCAGTATTTCGTGATACGCTATTTTCGTATCTTAACCATTCGTGTTACCTCCTGTTCTCTATGGTTGTGTTGTTCATATCCTATAACCCTAATTGAGTGATCTTCAATATAGCAAATACCAGATACCATCTCAATTGACTTTGACTCAATTGGGGTTACTGCAAGAAGGCTTGAGATTAAATCATGGCAATAAGCATACAGGATATCTACGAGGCAGCTGATTCTATTCTTGGGAGCGTGGTAAAGACTCCGTGCACACTGTCACAGACGCTTTCTGAGATCACTGGAGCCGAGGTTGTCCTGAAATTTGAAAACCACCAGTTTACCGGTTCCTTCAAGGATCGCGGTGCTCTTGTCAAGCTCCTTACGCTTACTCCTAATCAGCGCAGCGCCGGAGTGATTGCAATGTCCGCCGGCAACCATGCCCAAGCGGTTGCTTACCACTCAGAGAGGCTGGGTATCTCCGCCACCATTGTCATGCCGCGCTATACGCCCAACGTGAAGGTTGAGCGAACCCGCGCATTGGGCGCTGAAGTTGTCCTCCACGGTGACGGATTGGACGAAGCCCATGAATTTGCGGTAGGCCTTGCCCAAGAGCGAGGCTTATGGCTCATCCATCCGTACGACGACGAGAAAATCATCGCGGGTCAGGGAACCATCGCCTTAGAGATGCTTGAGGCATTTCCCGGTCTTGAGTTAATTATTGTCCCTGTGGGAGGCGGCGGACTGATTGCCGGAAACGCAGTTGCTGCAAAGGCGGTTCGGCCCGAGATTGAAATCGTGGGTGTGGAGGCCGCACACTTCCCTTCCATGCTCCAGGAGCTTAAGGGGAGGCCTGTCAGGTGTAAAAAGAGTACGATCGCCGAAGGTATTGCTGTGAGCGAGCCGGGCCGCTTGGCCATACCCATTGTTCGCAAGCTTGTAAACGAAATTCTAATCGTTCAGGAGAAACAAATTGAAGCAGCGGTGTTGCTCCTCCTCGAAGTAGAAAAGACGGTCGTCGAAGGCGCGGGTGCGGTTGGCCTTGCTGCTCTGCTCAGCAATCGGGACCGGTTTAAGGGCCGCAAAGTCGGTCTGATTCTCTCAGGGGGCAATATTGACCTGCTAACGCTGTCGTCTATTATCCTGCGCGGGCTGGTTCAATCCAGTCGGCTTGTGCGCCTCCGAGTCGGTATCCCGGATGTTCCCGGAGCACTTGCCGAGGTTACCAGGCTTCTGGGAGAGACCAATACCAACATCATCGACATTCGCCACCAGCGAGCATTCACGAACCTCTCTCTGCGCGTTGCGGAGGTCGAGTTTGTACTCCAGACCTTAGGGCAAGACCATGTTGGGAATATTTTGAAGACCCTGACCGATGCGCAGTACGAGGCTTCTTTGCCGGATATCGAGGTACATGAAACTTGACGGTCTAGTGAAGCCTCCCTGTGCTTCCGCACAGGGCATCCTTAATGTTTCTTAGGATGGCGGAACTCGCCGAAGCAATAACCCGCCTTCGCCGAGGCTATGGCGGGTCACCACGCCATTCATCCCCGTGCTCCCGCACGGGGCATTCTGGCGAAGGTGAGTAATAGACTTTTTACGATTTCATCAAATTTTAAAGATCAATTCTTGAAGACCCGGCTAAGCTTGGTTTTTAGCTTCATTTCAGCCAAATGAAACAATAAGACATGGAGGACTTATGAGAACCAAAACACTAAAAGCACTGATCTTGGTTGCCGTTGCAATGATTGTAATCAGTGAGGTTGCCGGGTGGATCGCCACCATCTTCGGAGCAACAACAGGCCTTATAGGTGGCGCCATCGTGACGATTGCATATTTGTATTGCGCACGCCGGGCTAAAGCTTCACTGAAATATTACGGATGGATCTTGGTCCCGACTATTCTATTCACAGTAGTACCAACGGCATTGCGAGTGCACGAATTCCTCAAAGCCGAGGGGGATTCTCTTTTCGTGCAGTTATTGCGTCTTGCACCGTCACTATTTGGTTTTATGCTGCCGGTCGCGTTGCTTCTGGTGGTCTATTTCGGGATAAGCAAGATCAACAATTCGAGTCCATCAAGCTGTCAGCTAGGCTGATGGCCCAAACTGTGCGGCGAGCCATTCGCCCCTTTCACACTGCCCCTACCAAAAAACGATTTCAGTAAAGTTTTTGATGGTTTTGTAAAAAATCAATCTTTCTCGAGTTATATCCCCCTCCCCTTAATCCTCTCCCGCCAGGGGAGGGGAAATGAGACTTTTTGCGAGGCCGTCAAGTTCATGAAGAGGCACAGAATGAAAAAAACCTGCAATAATGCACAATAAAATATGATATATTATGTAAAGGTTGATGATCTCGTAAAAAGTCGAAAAATCCCATTTTTTGTCATTCCGGACTTCGGCGAGCTCAGTCGAGTCGCGAAAGCCGGAATCCAGTCTATTCAGATAGTTAAAAAGGCTCTGGACTCCGGTTTTCACCGGAGTGACGACTTTTTACGAAGCCATCAAAGGTTTGGACTAAAAAGTATTTGCGGACAAAAGTTTATCCGGCCACTTGGACAGGGAGCGTCAACGCATTATCGTTTTGTGTTTTGAGAGAACTCAAGAGACGGAGTGAACCAAATTCCAGATGCCTGCAAAAGTCAACACATCCACAAAGTCATCACAAGGCCTCACTGTGATAACGACCCACATTAATGCGGACTTTGACGCATTTGGCTCTATGTTGGCAGCCAAGAAGCTATATCCGGATGCTCTTGTGGTCTTTCCCGGCTCCCAGGAAAAAAATTTGAGAGACTTTTTTGTAAAATCGATGGTGTATCTGTATGACATCGCAAAAATCAAAGACTTGGACCTCAACGCCGTAAGGCGACTCATATTGGTGGATACCCGCCAGGCAAGTCGTATCGGGAACTTTGCCGGTATCGTTCACCGCCCGGGCCTGGAAGTCCACATATATGATCACCACCCGCCAATGCCCGACGACATCTCCGGCAGCGTTGAGGTGACTCAGATAACCGGTGCGACCGTAACCATCCTGACAAAGATCCTGCGTGAAAAAGAGATCCCCATCACGCCAGAAGAAGCAACTATCATCGCTTTGGGTCTATACGAA
Source organism: Desulfobacterales bacterium (assembly GCA_030668505.1). Taxonomy (GTDB): domain Bacteria; phylum Desulfobacterota; class Desulfobacteria; order Desulfobacterales. Next base: position 3,411 of record DAOUTV010000045.1, read on the forward strand.
GACACAGGCTCTTTCACATTTACATCCACGACAGAGGACGATTACCTTGCTGCGGCCTATCTCCTCTCCAAGGGAGCCGATCTGAATGTGGTTTCGGACATTGTCACCCGGGAAATGACACCTGAACAGGTCAGGCTCTTGAATGACATGATTGAGGGGGTCACCCACCGCACCATAAGTGGTATCGATGTGGCTGTCACCACTGTGTCTTGTGATACCTACATAGGGGATTTTGCTTTCTTGGTACACAAGTTAAAGGATATACAGAATCTGGACGTCCTCTTTGCCTTGGCCAGCATGGAGAATCGAGTATACATGGTAGCTCGCAGCCGACTATCGGGGGTGGACGTTGGAGAAATTGCAATGGCTTTCGGCGGTGGCGGTCATCCCTCAGCGGCCTCAGCTACCATTAGAGGACAGACCTTGATACAGGTCGAAGAGAAGCTCTTTGTTTTTTTGAACCAATTTGTCAATCCGAGTCAATTAGCCAGAGACCTCATGTCCGCCCCCGCCATATCCGTGGAACCATCTGTGCCGTTGAAGAAAGCTCACGATCTTCTTACCCGTTATAATGTGAATGTCCTTGTGGTACTGGAACCGGATAACCCTCTAGGCACCATCTCCCGTCAGGTTATAGAAAAAGCCATCCATCATAAACTCAAGCACGTGCCTGTGCGTGAATACATGACTTCAGATGTCGACACGGTAAATCCTGATGCCCCCCTTTCAGAAATTCAGGAAAAAATCATAGGCAATCAACAGCGCTTGCTCCCTGTGGTGGAAAACGGCCGTTTATTGGGAGTCATTACACGAACAGACTTGCTTAATGTTCTTGTGAGCGAGCCCGCGCGCATACCTGAATTTGCAGTAGACACTATGGAATGGGGTGCCAATGTTCGTGAAAGGAGGATCGACAAATTTCTCAGAGAGCGTCTTCCTGAAGAGATCATAGAGCTCCTGATGTCCGTTGGAAGTGTTGCGGATTCCCTTGGGTACGACGCGTACGCCGTGGGCGGTTTTGTCAGAGACATCTTTCTGTACCTGGAGAATCTTGATACTGACATAGTCATTGAAGGAGACGGCATCGAGTTTGCCAAGGCCCTTTCCGCCTCCCTTGGCGGTAGGGTACGGGCTCACGAAAAGTTCAAAACCGCTGTGGTGATCCTTCCGAATGGCCGAAAAATCGATGTAGCCACGGCCCGGCTCGAATATTACAAGTCGCCAGGGGCCCTTCCCACGGTGGAAATGGGCTCCATAAAGCTCGACCTGTATCGAAGAGATTTTACTATCAATACCCTGGCCATAAGACTGAATCCCGGCAAATTCGGCACCCTGATAGATTTCTTCGGAGCACAGAAAGATCTGAAGCGAAGAGTGATCCGGGTCTTGCATAATCTGAGCTTTGTGGAAGATCCCACGCGGGTTTTCAGGGCAGTTCGGTTTGAGCAAAGGTTTGGTTTTAGGATAGGAAAGCTCACCGCAGCACTGATTGAAAATGCTGTCAGGATGGACTTTTTCAGGCAACTGAGCGGACGAAGGTTGTTTTCCGAACTCCGCCAGATTTTGGAGGAAGACAGGCCTATAATGGCCCTACATCGCCTGCACGAATACAATCTACTGAAAGTGATACATCGGAAAATCGTCTACAAGTCGGCTATGGAAGCGCTGCTCCATTCGGTTGAAAAGGTTCTCGCTTGGCACAACCTGCTATTTTTAGAAGAACCATGTCGACAGTGGATGGTCTACCTTCTGGCCCTCACGAGATCATTTGACCAAGAGTCTGCGACGGCATTATGTGACCGTCTCGAACTTACCCTGCGGCACCGGAAAATTTTGATCCACGAAAAGACAAATGCAGAGGAGTGTCTGAAATGGATGACCTCTCAACGAATCCTCAAAAACAGCGATCTATATAAAAAACTTCACCCGTTTCACACAGAGACCCTGCTCTATGTCATGGCAAGCACCCCTCGCACCTCGATCAAGCGAGCCGTTTCCGATTACATTACCACGTTAAGATCAACAGAGACATTGCTTAATGGCAATTATCTCAAAGAGATAGGCTTTAAACCCGGCCCTATCTTCCGCGAGATCCTGGATAGTCTTCTTGATGCACGCTTAAACGGCGAGGTAGAGACGCTTCATGACGAAGTAGAATTCGTGCAAAAAAACTGGAAGGTTGGTTGATTGATGTTTCAAGGCTTTGATCTAAACAAACTGGTCGTCATGATTGTGCCGCTGCTGTTCGCGGTCACGTTTCACGAAGTGGCCCATGGCTGGGTGGCCTATCGCCTTGGTGACCCTACAGCCAAATGGTCTGGAAGGTTAACTCTTAATCCTATAAAGCATCTTGACCCCATGGGCTCCTTTATTCTCCCTTTGATGCTTTTCTTTTTCAGGTCACCCATTATTTTCGGGTACGCAAAGCCGGTTCCGGTCAATTTCAACAATCTGGCCAATCGAAGACGTGACATGATCCTGGTGGCGGCGGCCGGCCCTGGAACAAACATGTTATGTGCATTTCTGAGTGGCCTGTTGTTTAAACAGTTGATTCGTCTCAGCCCCTGGTGGGGCAAATCGATTTTTTCAGGCGTTTTCATGGATCTGGCAGGCATGCTCGAATTCAGTGTGGTCATCAACGTTATTCTTGCCATATTCAACATGATCCCAATCCCACCCCTGGACGGCGGTCGGATCCTGACAGGCCTCCTACCACCTGCTCAGGCCGCTCAACTGGCACGCCTCGAACGCTTCGGAATTATTATCGTCCTTTTCTTGCTCCTCACCCATTCGCTGGACTGGATCTTTGTCCCTGTCTTGAAGCTGTTTCTCAGAATTTTTCTGGGCGGCGCAATGTAGAATCAATGACAAACTATGCCGGCAATTTTTTTCTTGGCATAGAATCCCCAATAATATAATAAAACCGCCTACAGCAAGGACAGTTGCGAGGAAAAACCTGGAGACAGTAAAGATGACTAAGAAACGAATCTTAAGCGGTATGCGCCCCACCGGCCCACTCCATCTGGGCAACTTGCACGGGGCCCTGGCAAACTGGAAAAATATGCAGGACGATTATGATTGTTTCTTTTTCATAGCCGACTGGCATGCCCTGACCAGTGATTATGAAATGACAGGCCCCCTTCAGGGTTACGCCTTAGATATCTTCATGGACTGGTTAAGCGTGGGACTTTCACCGGACAAATGCACCCTATTTGTTCAGTCGAACATAAAGGAACATGCCGAACTCTTTTTGCTCCTTTCTATGATCACGCCATTGCCCTGGCTGGAACGAAATCCCACGTACAAGGAACAGATAGCGCAGTTGAAGAACAAGGACCTTTCCACATTTGGCTTTCTAGGTTATCCTGTCCTTCAAGCAGCCGACATTATCATGTACAAGGCCAATGGCGTCCCGGTCGGGATAGATCAAGCGCCCCATGTTGAGCTCACGCGGGAGATAGCACGGCGTTTCAACCATTTTTATGGTGATATTTTCCCAATGCCTGAGACCATACTCACCGAGACATCGAAGATCCTCGGTATTGATCGTCGCAAGATGAGCAAGAGTTACAATAATGCCATCTTCCTTTCAGCCTCTCCGGAGGAGATCCGAAACAAGGTCGGCCAAATGATTACGGATCCACAGAGGGCACGACGCACAGACCCGGGGAACCCTGATATCTGCAATGTTTTTAGCTTTCACCGGTTATACTCGGACCAGCAGACCGTGCAGTCCATTTATCAGGAATGCCGAAAGGCCCACATCGGGTGCGTGGAGTGCAAGCAGATGATGGCCGAAAACCTGATCATGGTCCTGGAGCCTGTTCGTGAAAAACGGGCCTACTATGAGGCCCACCCGGATACAGTCCGGGCGGTTATTGAAGACGGCGATCAAAAGGCGCGAGTCGTCGCCCGTGAAACCATGGAACAGGTTAGAGAAGCTGTTAAGATATAAACCTGGGTTGAGCGGTTCAACGTTCACGGTTCCCGGTTGAAGAGCCCTAACCGGCTGTTAGCAAGCCGACTTCGCCAAAGTAGCTTTAGCTACGACGGCTGAAAAGGATGACGCGTCAATAAAGAAAGTTCACCGTTCAAAGTTCATAGGTTCAAAGGTTGTCAACCCTGAACCTTGAACCCTGAACCTGGAACCGATCACTTTAGGATAAAATATAGTTATCCATAAAGCCCAAGTTGGTGGAACACAAACCAGCCCGCCGGTGGCACATGCGTGTTGGCATATTCGCTTGAACTTACCTGCTTTCGTGATTAACTCCTGTTTTTTTTGGCCCGGGCAAGATATCAGCTTATGGTGGAAAAGATAGAAGATCAGGCACCTTATGAAGTGCATCTGGGAGATCTTTTTGATGGTCCCATGGACCTTCTGGTGCACCTTGTTAAGAAAAATGAGGTGGATATCTATGACATCCCCATTGCTTTGATTACCCAACAGTATATGGAATACCTGGAATGGATGAAATCCATGAACATCGACCTGGCCGGCGAGTTCCTGGTAATGGCTGCCACCCTGACCCATATCAAATCCCGCATGCTGCTGCCCATACAGGGAGAAGAAGTCGACGACGAGGATCCTCGCATGGAGATTGTTAGGCCATTAGCCGAATTTTTGCAGTTGAGGTATGCTGCTGAAGACTTGCTGGAGCGGGATCAACTAGACTGGGATGTGTTTGTCCGCACAGATCTTGATGACGCTAAGGCGTGGCCTGAGGGAGAGCCAGGGGGCCTGATACAGGTAGGCCTGTTTGAACTCATCGACGCATTTCAGGAAATAGTGAAGCGGGTATCTCCGGCATATTCATGGGATATTACACCCGACACCATTTCAGTGAAGAGCAGGATCTCTCAGATTACAGACATTCTGGAGGAACGGGGGTCCGTGTCCTTTCAAGAACTCTTTGAAGCACAGGCCGCAAGAGTAGATATCATTGTTACCTTTCTGGCTATTCTTGAGATGGCTAAATTCCAGCTGATACGCATTATGCAACACGTTGAATCAGGGATTATCAGGATTTTCTATGGATAATTTAAAGGCCATTGTCGAAAGTTTGCTTTTTGCTTCAGATACACCCCTTACAATAGATAAGATAAAATCCGTTCTGGAAGTCGCAGACCGCAAGGCCATCCGGGAGGTCCTCACCAGCCTGACTCAAGAGTTCGAATCCGCCAAGCGTGGCTTTTTTTTGAGCGAGGTCGCCGGTGGATTCCAGCTCCGAACCCGTCCGGAGTACCGCCAGTGGATCAGACGACTGAAAGAGACCAGGCCGGCTCGCTTGAGCCGGGCGGGTATGGAGACCCTTGCAATCATTGCTTACAAGCAACCCGTGCTTCGCAGCGATGTAGAATACCTGAGAGGGGTAGACTGCGGGGGGACACTCCGGACCCTTCTTGAACGAAGGCTGGTTCGCGTTTTGGGCCGCAAGGATTTGCCGGGCCGTCCAATGATATACGGCACCACCAAACAGTTCTTAGAGCTCTTTGATCTTAAGGATTTAAATGATCTTCCCTCTCTGAAAGATCTGAAGGATCTGGAAGAAATATGGCCGAGCGACTCCAGGTAGTCTTGGCACGAGCCGGTGTCGCCTCTCGACGACAGGCAGAAAGACTGATCAACGACGGCTGTGTTACGGTGAACGGACAGGTGGTCCGTAAGCCGGGCACTCAAGTCGTCTGGGGACAAGACGCCATACGTGTACGCAACCGCCTCATCAGCCGATTAGAGCCCAAGGTTACCATAGTACTTAACAAGCCAAAACGTGTGATGACCACATCACATGATCCCAGGGGGCGTCGCACTACAGCTGAACTTGTCAAGAAAGTCAAGGCACGTATCTTTCCGGTGGGACGACTCGATTACGACACCGAAGGGCTCCTGATCCTCACGAATAATGGAGAACTCGCCCAGCACCTTGAGCATCCCCGCTACGGGATACCCAAAATCTATCAGGCCAAGGTCAAAGGTATGCCTGCCGCAGATGCCTTGCAACTTCTAAGATCCGGCATCACATTGGACGGCAGACGAACTAGGCCGGCCCGGGTAAAAAAGATAGGTACAACCGGCAAGAACACTTGGCTTGAGATTACCATAAAAGAAGGTAGAAACAGGCAGATTCGGCGGATGTGTTGGGCCGTGGGCCATCCGGTCCTGAAATTGAAGCGCATATGTTTCGGTCCGATCCGGTTGGGCAACATGAAACCCGGATTCTACCGAGACCTGACGCCCGCTGAAGCGAAAAAACTTCAAAAATACTTTGACCAAGCCGTGTAA
>DAOUTV010000166.1 GCA_030668505.1 Desulfobacterales bacterium
AGCTTCAGCGGAGTCCCTTTGCTAACAGCCAGTTAGGCCTGCCCTGGCGCGACATCCCAAGATGATTTTGGTGCCCATGTAGTCCCGGTCTGGGCCAGGGGCTCTTCAACCGGGAACCGTGAACGTTGAACCGCTCAACCCAGGTTATAGTGACATAGATTTGAGAATCTCGAGAAACTTTTTGTAAAGAATGAAGATATTGTAAGGAATTTCCTTTGTCAAATCAAATTTCTAGGCTGAGTCTTAGGGCTGGCGCAAAAATAAGTTGGCAGCATTGGCGCTCAGATTTTGGTCAGATTTGGCCGATCCGATTGAGGAAAACCACAGGAATAGCAAGCTATTTCGCGGATTTTGTGCCTGCCCTGGTGCTATGCAACAAACTGGCTGGTATACTCTGTCTTGCGTTGGAACCGGAAAATTAGCTCACTAAAGCCTACAGACCAGGTCTGGGCCAGGGAATGAGTATCGGTCAAAGATGGCCTGAAGCTGTGATGCCAAAATGGTAAGTTATTTTTGCGCCAGCCCTTAGAGTGGAGGCATGATTGCGAATAGGAGAGAAGGATTGAAGATGGGAGCAAAACAGGCAAGCAAGGCCATGGCCACAAGATAGCCACCATGTCCATTACTTAAATCGATATGTAATTCTCCCTCTAGATAAGTCATACGGTGAGAGTTCAACAGTTACAAGGTCTCCAGGCAGGATCTTGATAGAGTACTTACGCATCTTTCCACAGGGATGGGCCAGTATCTGATGCTTATTCTCTAACTCTACCTTATAGGTACCGTGCGACATATTCTGAATGACCTTGCCCTTTACCTCGATGGCTTCTTCTTTAGCCATTATTAATTCACCCCCTTTCCCTATGGTTTATTGCCTATCATTAGATCATAGAATCTTAACCCAACAAACACAAGAAACTCAACAAGATAGTTTCCTCACTTCCACGGCCCAGGCAGTGAATTAGCGTTTTGAATACTGGAATCGAGCACGTGCACCTTTTTGCCCGTATTTCTTCCTCTCTTTTATCCTGGAATCACGTGTAACAAGGCCTGCCTTCTTTAGTATTGATCTGAACTCTGGATTGAACTGAAGCAAACACTTTGCAATGCCATGCCGAATGGCAGCTGCCTGTCCTGAAATACCACCACCTTTGACAGTGACTTTCACGTCAAAGCTACCATAGGTATCTGTCAGAACGAAGGGCTGTTCTGTGACCATTTTGGCAGTCTCCCGGCCAAAATAATCTTCGATAGTGCGATTGTTAATGGTGATGATACCTTTCCCAGGCTTAAGCCACGTTCTGGCCACAGAAGTCTTCCGTTTTCCAGTACCATAATAAGATTCTGCCATAAGACACTCCAGAATATTTCGTATTTTAGATCTCTGATTTCGGATTTAACCAAAACCGTAAACTTAACGAACCCAACAATCCCAATAATACCTCTATAGCTGCAGACTTTCAGGTTGTTGTGCCACATGCGGGTGTTCAGGTCCAGCATAAACCTTTAGCTTTTTTAACATCATACGACCGAGACTGTTCTTGGGAAGCATCCCCCTAACCGCACGAATGACTAAATCCTCAGGGCGCTTTTGCAAAAGCTGCTTGGCTGTCATCGATTTTAGCCCCCCCATATAACCGCTGTGGCGATAATAGAGTTTTTCATTCCATTTCTTGCCGGTCAAGGCAACTTTATTGGCGTTTATCACAATGATGTTATCGCCTGTGTCAACGTGTGGTGTATAGATAGGCTTGTGCTTTCCCCTGAGGCGGATAGCAACAAAACTGGCCAGCCTACCCAAGATGCACTCGCTGGCATCCACTACGTACCACTTTCTCTCAACCTCTGTTGGTTTTGCACTGTACGTCTTCATGATTTAATCTTTTCACGTCCCTCTGAATTTTATAAAAAGGTTATTATTATTAGGTTCACAATTCCGTGTCAAGAAAAAAACGGTGGGGAACAGGTTGTAACGACGCATAGCTATGGCATTTCGGATTGCGAATTTAGTACCTAAGTTTGAAAATTCGTGTTTTTCTGGCAAAAAACTATAAAAGACAATCACGCCTCTTCTCAAGGCGTAAAGCCGCAATACACGAAAGATTGAAAGCACGAAATATAATAACATTCAGACTTTCGTGTCTTCGTACTTTCGTGCTTTCGTGATAAAATTTTTCTTGTTTAGGTTCCGGTTTATCCTGGTTATGATGTGATCTATGTAATTCGCAAAAGACTTTTTACGAAACCATCAAATGTGGCAACTATATTGTTTGACATTTAACCCTATCTCCAATACATTACAACAGTTAGAAGCCCGCTTGCTGAGCTTGCTAGGCAGACGAGGATATCCTTGCCCTTAAATCATGAATCGTGAACAGGACAGTGCATTATGCAAGCGCCTCTCGAAATTGAGGTAAAGTTTCATCTGCCTGAGATCAAACCCGTACGAGACAGCCTGCTCGCCATAGGCGCCATACACTGTGGCCGAATCTTTGAAACCAACATCAGGTTTGAAGATGTATCAAATAGTCTCAGAAAACAAGGCATTCTATTGAGGCTCCGAAAAGATGATCGAATCCGGCTGACCTTCAAGTCAAGTCTCTCCCGCCCTGATACTCAATTTAAAGTACATCGAGAACTGGAGGTAGAAGTGGGTGATTTTGAAGCCTGCCATTCCATCTTAAAGGGTCTGGGGTTTCACCAGGAGCAGATCTATGAAAAATGGCGGGAGACTTTTGTTCTTAATAACACGAAATTCCTTATAGACACAATGCCTTATGGAGTGTTCCTTGAAATTGAGGGACAAAAATCTAGCATCCGGAATAATGCAGATCGGCTTGGCCTGAACTGGAAAAAAAGGATCTTACTGAATTACCTGGAGATCTTTGAGGTTGTACAGCGTGAAGAGGGCCTTAATTTCAGTGATATAACCTTTGAAAACTTTAGAGCAAAAAGTTTGGACATAAGAAAACTTCTCCCTTTACTTTATGCAGGTTAAGCCTTCAGTTGAACTATGGTCGAACAATGAAAAGCCTGTCAGTACTATCCCTTAATCTGCGGTTTGGTCTTGCTGATGACGGGCCCAATTCATGGGACTTTCGTAAAGAAAGCGTGGTGAAGCTTTTCAAGACACAGGGTCCTGATTTGATTGCCACCCAGGAAGCGAATCATTTCCAGATCGACTTCCTGGACGAGAACCTCCCCGAATACAGCTACATAGGAAGACGGCACCCTGCCCCTAAGTTCTGGCAGGACAATATCCTGTTTCATCGAAAAGAGATCGTTTGCAAGAATGATCTCCATTTTTTCTTGAGTCAAACACCCCATATCCCGAGCCGGTCTTTTGGAAGCCACTATCCCAGACAGGCCACTCTCGGGCTTTTCCATGTCAACAGCCAACCCTTGATTTGTATTAATACCCACTTTGATTTCGATACCCCGGCACAGATGGGGGCCGCACGGGTAATCAAACAACAGTTGGCGTTATATGATGAAAAGATTCCTGCCATTCTCATGGGCGATTTTAACGCCACACCCGAAAGCCTCTGCTATCAATTGCTGACGGAGAAAGAGGTCGATGGAGAAAAAGGCCTCGATTTTAGTGAGACCTTCAAGACCCCTTATCCCAGTACATTCCATCGATTCACGGGAAAGCCGGCTGGTGATTATATTGACTGGATCCTGTACAGGGGACCTCTCCGCCTAAAGACTCATGAGGTACTGCAAGGGCCGGTAGACGGAATGTACCCCTCAGACCACTTTCCTGTAACTGCTGTCTTTGACTTATGAAAAGAGATAATCACGAAAGAATGAAAGATAGATTTATTTTCTTTTTTGGTTCCGGTTCATCAAGGTTAGGTTAGAAATGATAAAAAAAATTATATGGATAATCTGCTGCTTCTTTTTCTTGGGCTGTGCAACCCATAAGCTCAACTGGCAATCTCCCTATAGGAAACTCTCTTCCCTTAAGGAAGGCGACATCGTCCATCTTCCAACCGGGGTTAAGGTAACCAAGGAGCAATTGATAAATATGTTGGGTGCAGCCAGAATAATTTATGTGGGCGAAACCCATGACAATATTAATAGTCATAAGGTACAGATAGAAATTCTAACGGCACTGACAGAACGCTACCCCCAGAAAATAGCTGTGGGCATGGAAATGCTAAAAAAGCCTTCACAGGAGTCTGCTGATCACTGGATATCCGGGAAACTGGATGAAAAAGAATTCGTCAAAGTATGGACCGAGAACTGGAGTAATGACTTTCAATATTATAGATCTATCTTACACTACATGCGAGAATACAAAACACCTCTCGTAGCCCTTCGCGCCCCTGATGACTGGTTAAAAAAAGTAAAAAAGACTGAATCCGCCGATCAGATGAAGGAGAATGACGACGAGCTTCCACAAATGGACCTTAAGGATCCCTACCACCTGGCACACATGAAGGCTATTTTTGCTAAACATCCGATGGGTGGGCTCAGTTTTGAGGCTTTTTACAGGGTTCAGGTGTTATGGGACGAATCAATGGCCAACAGCATAGTCGAATACCTTCAAAGCAAGCAAGGCCAAGACAAAAAAATCTTGATCTTCAGCGGCGGTAATCACATGCAATATGGTTTTGGTATTCCCCGTCGAGTCTTTCGTCGTCTTCCATTGCCCTATGCCATTGTTCTGCCCATAACGGTTCATGTCCCCCCTGAAAAAGAGCACAAACTCATGGACGTCACCCTGCCTGAAATACCCTTGCTGCCGGGAGACTTTGCCTGGATTGTCAGCTACGAGGATCTCAGTGACCGTAAGGTATATCTTGGAGTCATGATTCGAGATACTGATGACGGAGTTAAGATATTGGGCACAATGAAGAACTTAGCGGCAGAAAAAGCGGGTTTGCAGAAAAACGATATAATAACAGCCTTAGACGGAGAGCAAATTCAAACAAACTTCGATCTGACTTATTTGATCGGCTTAAAGAAACCGGGTGAAAAAGGGGTCATAGAAGTGTTACGCGACAAAAAACCTTTATCCTTTGAGGTCACCTTTCAGGCAAGACGAAACTCGGGGCATTCGCCCTAATCCCTAACCCGGACAAACCGGAACCAAAAAGAAGTGCCTAAAATGTCTAAAGCCCGCCCTGGCGCTACTTGATTATATTAATCTTCAAAGCCTACAATCCCGGTCTGGGCCAGGGTGAACTAAAGTGCCTAAAGTTGAGGAATGCGCCTCTGGCGCAA
>DAOUTV010000231.1 GCA_030668505.1 Desulfobacterales bacterium
CGGCGAAAGCCGGAATCCAGTCAGAACGATCTGGAATATGGCTATTTTAGTTCATGGTCATAGCTCGACTTCTGGATGCCGGATCAAGTCCGGCATGACAGAATCCAGAATTTGGTGTCAACGTTAAGTGTCGTTGTAGGGTTAGAGGTTGCCAACTACTGTTTTTAACTTGGCCTGAACCTGCTTAGCAATGTCTTCCAGCTTCGGATTCTGAATCGCTTGCATGGACGCAATTGGGTCAATGGCCGCTACTTCCACATTGCCTTCTGCATTCTCTTGCACAATGACGTTACAAGGCAACATGGTTCCGATTTTGTCTTCTGCTTGGAGAGCCTGATAGGCAAAAGGCGGATTACACGCCCCGAGAATTTTGTAGTTCCTGAAATCCACATTCAGTTTCTCTTTCATTTTATCTTTTACATCTATTTGTGTAAGGATTCCGAAGCCCTCTTTTTTCAATTCCTCGGTGACCCTGGCGACAGCTTGGTCGAATGACATCTTCAAGGTTTTGCTAAAATAATAACTCATGAGAATGGCCTCCATACTCGACATCTATCTACGGATTTTGTCCAACCCATATTTTCCTCCCTATTTACCCTCTCCCCTGGCGGGAGAGGGTAGGGTGAGGGGGAAAAGGCTTAATCAATTTTGATGCCCTGCAGTTTGATGCAGGGAGGTTCATTCTTGTCACTAAAAGTGATGGAGGTCAATAGGGTGAACTCATTATTGTTATGATTCTGGGATGGAATCAAGACGGAAGGGAAAAAACCTTGTTGCAACACCGTGGCGTTTCACTGGACGTAGGAAGCCTAACCGGAAAGTGGCATTTCCCTACCTCTCCAATTAACGATTGCGAAAGCCTATCGAAAACGCTTCACGCATGGTCCGAGTAAAAGCAGCAGTTGTAAAACTTTTGGGCTAGACAGCACACCTACAATATATTGTGGTGTTGATGTATGATTTTGCATTCGAGACCTGCGGTGGGATAACTGTGGCAACAGTTGGCAAAACAGAGGGACTCTAATCTGGTGGCGCCTTGTCAAAATCGTAGTGCAACGGATGCCAAAAAAAATTCTACATTTTTGCCGCCTGCGTCTTCGACAAATTTGCCGGGTTCGAAATGGACATAATAACTTCGTGCGTCAATATGGCGGTTGGGCCGCCACAGTAATCCGATTTCCAATTGGTGACCAACAAAACGTTCATCACTAGTGGTACTTGAGATTAACGGAATACCTGGAGGTACATATACGGCGTCATCCAAACTCTCCCGCCATAGGAAACCCCAGCCGGAGGTGACGCCGAGATTCTCTGTTAATTGAAAATCGAAACGCGGCTGTAAACTGATGACATTGGATGGCGCGACTATTCTGGCCTGTGTAAAATAGCTCCGTTTTGCGAAGGGGGGGTTGAATGTATTGAGTTCACCGTCTGTTGAATCTTTATCTCCCGAGGTGATACTGGCGCGTAGGCTAAGTCTTGGCTTATATATCAATTTCTTAAAAGTGTAGCCAGCATCAGTCGCGACCCCCCATGCGTGTATGTCGGCACCTTCGAAATCGCCAAATTGGTATGTCCATTCTAAGTCATAATGCCAGTTATGAGATGCCCCCCACAATCGTGTGCCTATGGTGTGCCGCTGATCATTGCCGCGGCCTTGATCATAGCGCACGTCTTCTCGGTCCAGACCGAGATAGTAAAGATCGGCTTTCATACCCGATATCCAAGGAACTCCAGTAACACCGTACACGCCCCAAAATGCTTCGTCATCATTCGATTCATCATCAAAAATTTCGTCTTGGATCTTGACGGTTTGAGTGATGAAGCCGTCGATACGCAACCCTGCTGTACGGATCATTGCACGGAGCCCATCGAAACTGCGCCTAACATTTGGACTCTCTCGCACACTTAACAAGCGATACTCGCCAAACGCTATTTCCTGGCGGCCACCACGCAGTGTAATCCGGCCATGTTCGCTAATGCCAAACGAAACATCTATAAATCCTTGCTGCAAATCGAGAGGGTTTTCGTCGGTTGACGCGGCGCCACCCTCTCTACCGGATTGGAAATGACTTCCCACCTGACCGAAAAACCTGGTTCCTTTTCCGAAGTGGAAATCACCATGAAATAGGAAACGGTGCAGGAATACATCCATGTTACTGTTCTCGGTGAGTCCAAACCTCCTGTTATTGTATGCCTCATAGCGCTCACGAAATTCTCCACCTAAAGAAAGATAGTAATCCGCATCGTCACCGAGCGGGATGTATTTGATTGATTCCCATAAACCGGTCCGTTCGGAAGGGTCGCAGAGATACGAAAAATCGTCATCATACCGCAGAGCTGGTAAATCAAAGCTGGGAGGGACTGGCTTCTCTATAGCTGCTGAGGCCTTCCTGCACGCCTTACCTCCGGAAATCAAGAGAAAAAAGGCTAAAATGAAAATGGCATCAAGCCTTTTCAGCCAGCAAGAACGGTTTTGAGTGGTTTTGCATCCGTGAGAAAATTTCGCTTGCATGTCAGCGGCAAAAATATCGCAATTTTTCGGGACTTTTTGACCTGTGCAGGTGATTTACGAGTTGAAAAAGATCCCAAAGCCGGGAAATATGTCATCTCCAATATGTTGTGGTTAGCTCCGGCGCATGCAGACTCAGATGTTCACCCAGGGATGTCGGCACGGATAGAAGCTCGCCCAACTTCCTCCATTCCAACACTTTGAAAAACCAGCCTAAACAGGTCAAGTAGCGGGGGTGGATGCAGCAGTCTCATATTAATCTGCAAAACTTTCGTTTCTCTACTTCGACTCCAGTACTGGCTTTCTGTTCATCCCTATGACTTCATAGGGGTTCTTTCCGGCACTCTTTAGTCCTTGCATGAGTTCTAGGGTGACCGCAAACTCCCGTACCACTTTGACAAATTCTTCCGAGCTATTGAGTAGTGGGATTAGTCGAGAAACAAGCATGGCTCTTGCTGGAGGCTTCGAGGGCTTCCCGAAATCAATGATCTGACCAATCTTGGCCGTGTCAAGCGCAAGCACTGCCCCTTCACCTTTTTTCTGTGATTGGTTCCACTTGACCAAGATTCCAACGCCTTTCTCTACAAGCAATTGTTTCTTCTGATCCTCCGTCAGTTGCTTCACGATCATGGTCTTCTTTCCCGGTGTCACGCCAAGCAATACCTGGATAGCGTCGTCCTTGCAAGCATTCGGACAGGCTATGAAGACGTACTTCTCTCCTCTCCTCAAGGGATACTGCTTCTGGATGGCCTTGGCTGTGAAATAACCCCACGCAAGTCCTGGACAGATATCACCGTGGATTTCTGCACATTTCAAAAAATCGTAAGGAGCCCCTGAAGACCAAGCACGTAGAATCGTCACAATACCCGCAGTGTCCGAACCACTGACCCCTTTGCTTGCCTTCTTCCAGAAATCCGACTTGTAAACCTGTTCGTCCCCTATACGGAGCTTTCCAACTCTTCCTTCCTGACCATCATACCTAATTACGACACACTCTTCTGTGTCGCGCTTGTATAAAGCAATAATCAAATCGTAGTTTGAAGGGCGGCGGAAAAACAGAAGGTTGCCCTTTCCCACAGAGCAGCCGGTTTCTCCTTCTACCATATCCACATATTCTTCTGTGCTCCGGCCAGCCACGTTTACATATGTGGAATCCGTGAGAACACATAGGTTGAAATCCCCTCTCTTTGCCCCCAAAGTCTTCATCGCGCCTCTGATAAGCCCACTCACATCTGTGGCACAGGACCCGTCAACAGTCCAGGCGAACAATAACGTTGCTGCGAAAAAAACCTTTATCCATTTGTTCATAGCACACTCCTTTTCACAAGACTTACTACTATCCGTGCATTTACCATTTCGCCCGCAACTTCCTGGCATCTGGAATAAGATTGAGTTCCTCCTGCCATCAAATGTCGATACTTCAGAAGCGAACCCCGTAACTCATGGCTGATTGTGGCATAGAAGATCCAATATCATCAATATGCTAAGTCGTTAACTAATTTACAAGTGGACATACTGCATCTGCAAACATTTCTTGTTTGATCAAATAAATACGGCAGAAGTCGTGGCTGAGCTTGATATGCCGGGATTCAGGCGTTCTATATAGACTGAATCCAGACACAATCCGTCCATATCAATTCATATACGAATTAACAACCTCGCTCCGATTATCCGGAATTTCA
>DAOUTV010000048.1 GCA_030668505.1 Desulfobacterales bacterium
CTCCCCCGGCCTGAGATGGTGTAGCTTTGTGCCCAATGTGAGTTGGAGATCTCCCTCCATCACCAAGATGAACTCTTCGCCCTCATGTTTGTATGCGACCGGCTTGTGGGCATGCTTGGACTCGATGGTAATAATAAAGGCACGCAGGTGGTCGTTCTCCGCACCTGGAGTAAGAGTCTGGTAGGAGTAATTCTGGGTACGCCTAATGAATGCCTGTGCCCGCTGGTTCCTTATCACCGTCTTTTCTTCCTCGCGAAGGAAGGTTCCCGGATCCACTTGCAGCGCACGGGCGAGCCTGAGCAGAAAGCTTACCGGAGGAATGACTTCGTCATCCTCGACCTGACTGATGAACTCCGGGGACTGACCGGTAGCCTGGGCCAAGGTCTCCAGGGACCAGTCGTGGGCCTCCCTGAGTTTACGCACTCTCATGCCAAAGCTGGCCTTCGCACTTGTCTCCTTGTCCTCACGCAACACGTCAGCGAGTGTGCGCATAGCTACCTGCTTGACCCGTTCCGTGAGTAGGGGAAGAAAGGTCCTTGCGTCCGCCACGACACCTACGTCGGCAACCTGGAAGATGGGAGAATTTTGGTCCCGGTTGATCGCCACAATGGTCTTGGACTCCATGATCCCGGCCGTGTATTGGACTGCTCCAGACGTGCCAACGGACAAGAGTAGTTTGGGCCGTACGGTCTTTCCTGTTTGTCCGATCAGTCGCCCTTCGTCCACCCAGTGTTGGAGCACGGGCGGGCGGGTTGAGCCCACCTCGCCTCCCAGTGCTGCGGCAAGTTCCCGTACCAGCCCGAATCCATCTGTATTGCCAAGCCCTGCACCTCCGACTACGACCACTTCTGCCTCGTCCAGCTTCCGGTGTTTTTCGGGCTCCGCCGAACTTGACACAAGCGTCAGACCCGCAGGGGGCTCTAGATGATCCAGCCGGACCAGCTCAATGGCCCCTGGGTCGCCGCTGGCCTCAATTGCCTGACAAGCATGGGGATGAACCGTGGCAAACCCTGTGAGGACGCCATCTAAGAAGGTATTCTCCGCCAGGATCTCACCGCCCCATGAAGGGCAAGTGGCCACCACCTTCCCTCTTTCGTTCCGAAGATCCACACAGTCGGCAATCAATCCGGAATTGCTCATCCTGGCAGTCCGGGCCGCCAACTCTCGGCCAAAGTCGGTGAGCGCATACAATACAAGCATGGGGCCATGGGTCCTGACCGCTTCTGCCATGGCCGCTGCGTATATATCAGCCCTTGGTACGGCCAGAGATGGGTTATCCAGGACATAAACCTGGTCTGCTCCGTGGCCGACGCAATCCTGTGCCGCGGCATCCAGTGACATGCAGACTCGGGGACCGACAAGGTCATCCGGCCCAACATGAGCTGACGAGCCTATAATCACAGCTGCAGCCTTGCCCGATACCGCGTCGGCTAACTCGCGGGCCTTGGCCAGTACATTGAGGCTGTACCCGAAGAACATCTCGTTTCTCAGGTCTACATATACCCAGATCTCTGTTCCTAGACCCTTCTCCATTACCCGATCAACCCCGATTTTTTCAGGTGGCTCACGAGTTCCTCCACCTGCTCGTTGGCTGTGCCGGATATGAACTCGCATTTTCTCTCTCTAGTCACCCTCTTCCAGGAAAGGACCCTGGTGGCTGATCCCGCCCATCCAACCTGGTCGGGGGAGAGGTCCAGTTCAGCCAAATCCCACTTTTCCACCTCTCCTTCCTCAAAAGCGAGTTCGATCCCGGAAAGCCCCAGCCCTCTGGGCTGGACCGAACGGGGATGGATGGTTAGAACTGCCGATAAAGAAAGATTGAATTCCTCCCGGAAACCGTCCGCATAGCGCTCAACCTGAATCCCCGAATCCGTCCACTGGATGGAATGAACCCCGGTTACCATGGGCAGATCCAGAACGACCGCAGTCTGGGGGCCTACCTGGCCTGTGTCGCTGTCAGCGGTCCTGGTGCCGAATAGAACAAGATCAAACGGAGAGAGCTTCTTGATGGCGGCGGCAAGAGCAGTCGAGGTTGCAAGGGTGTCCGATCCGGCAAAGGCGCGGTCGCAGACCAAAACGCCCCGGTCAACACCCATAGCCATGGCCTCGTACAAAACAAAAACACTATCCTCCGGGCCCATGGAGATAGCGGTCACTGTACCGCCGTGCTCCTCTTTCATGCGCAGGGCCACCTCCAGCGCGGGCCAGTCAAAGGGGTTTAACTCAAGAGAATCAACTGAACGAATTAGCTGCCCCTTGGGAGGCTCCAGCATCACGGCCTTGATGCAAACTATAATATGAAGTCCCATCCAGTCTCCTTTGGTGGCCTATTGTCCCAATACTCCCCTGGCAATAACCAAGCGGTGGATCTCAGAGGTTCCTTCGTAGATCCTTGTGACCCTGGCATCGCGGTAGTACCGCTCTATCGGATATGATTTTGAGTAGCCGTATCCCCCGTGAATCTGGACGGATAGATCAGCGACTTTGCTCGATGTCTCTGAAGCATATAGTTTGGCCATGGCTGCTGCCTGGGAGAAAGGCTTCTCCTGGTCACGCAAAAGGGCAGCACGGTAGACCATGAGCCGGGCCGCATCAACCTGTGTAGCCATGTCCGCTATCATCATCTGTACGGCCTGGTGTTTGCCGATGGGGACTCCAAACTGGTGACGCTGTCTTGCGTACCGGACGCCTTCCTCAAGTGCTGCCTGGGCGATACCCACGGCCTGGGCGGCAATCCCGATCCTGCCTGCATCCAGTCCTGAGAGCCCGATGCGCAGGCCCATGCCTTGCTTGCCCAACAGATTCTCAGCGGGCAGACGGCAGTCATACAGGCGGATCGAACTGACCGGATTAGCCCGCATGCCGCATAGGTCTTCAAGATCTCCAACCACAAATCCCGGAGTGCCCCGCTCAGCAACGATCACGCTGACGCCCTTGCGGCCTGCCTTAGGGTCTGTTCGGACAAAGAAGAGGCATATGTCAGCGATGCCGCCATTGGTGACAAAGACTTTGTTGGCATTGACTACATAATGGTCACCATCGAGAACAGCTGTGGCCTCAATTGCGGCCGCGTCAGATCCGGCGTTGGGTTCCGTGAGGCAGAAGGCCCCGATCTTCTCGCCCCTGGCAAGAGGTGGAACCCACCTCTGTTTTTGTTCTTCCGAGCCGAACGCCAAAAGCGGATAGATGACCACACTGTTGTGAACACTTATGCAGAGTCCAAGGCTGGCACAAACTCGTGAGATTTCCTCTATGACGACTGCGTAGCCTACCGAATCCATGCCGGCACCATCCAGGTCAATGGGTGCCTGAACCCCAAAGAAACCTAGGTTTCCCATCTTTTCTACTATCTCCCATGGAAACCGGGCTTCCTGGTCAATCTCCTTGGCAATAGGTCGAAGTTCGCGCTCGCAAAAGTTGCGGACGGAACGGCGTACAGTACGATGTTTTTCGGACAAAAGGGTGTTCATGATTTCTCTTGTATTAAGACCTTTGTCTCGCCGGAGCCACAAATTGTATGTGAAATCTATCAGGACTCAATGGTGGAGTCAACAACCATCCAGTGAGAGCGGCGGCTTGGCCCCTCTGCTTCCCGCTGTGTATAGTTCAACCACAGGAAACAGGTCACATTTATGCCGTACGGAATTGTTTTGAAAGATGAACGTCGAACATCGAACATCGAACGTCCAACGTCGAATGAAAAACGAATATCCAATACCGAACATTCAACGGATATTTTCTGTTTCTTCATCTTTTCCCATTCAACATTCGATCCGCCGGAGGCGGACAAGTGCTTGCTCGCCTGTGGCGAGTTGGATGTTCGATGTTCATTTTTTTAGTAAATCTTCCACAGTCCATCCGGTGCAAAAATAACTTAGCGCTTATGCTCTATCCCCAATTTGCTCACTTCTATGCTAGCCATGGGATGAGACGGCGGCTTTGCGAGAAGCAGTTTCCAAGGGTTCCTTGAAGCGCGGGAAAGGGACTATTGTGCTCGAAACCGCCGCGATACTTTTTTCGCCGGCCTTAAACTTGGTCACGGTGGTCGGAGGCTGAATTCCATCGCCAAACAAACGGCATCTTAGTTTCCAGCGCATTGCCAGGGCCAGGATAACGACGCGTCGGAGCCTTTCCTTAATGGATGGCTTGCCAAAAAGTTTAGCTATCTCACGATCCAAGGTCGTCGCACGTGTGCGCTCAATCTCGTTAACTGCGTATTTGGCGACTAGAGGTAAGATGCCGGCATATTCCAATGTTCTACGTCTGAACTGCTCCATCCGGATCTCAAGGCAAGCATCCCGTTGTGGCAGAGCGGCCAGGCTGCGATACCCACGGAATACCGTTTCTACCGCTCGGTACATAGAACTCGAGTTCACCTCATAATCCTTACGAAAAGCGGCCCATATCCATTTTTCAGAAGAATCTCCGGGAAATTCAGGATGCCGGAAGGTTAGATATTTTTGGCCGTGCCATTCCTCAAAGGGCAGATCTTCTCTTAGAAGCCCACGTCTCTTATGATCCTGGTAAAGTGCAGTTACCGGCAAAGGAGTCAATAGCATGAACTGAACTAAGTCTGACTCTAACCCGACCAGAAAATCTATGTCAGTTTGAATATTCTCCTGGGTATGATGTTCTTGGCACAAGATTCCAGAAGCAAGAACTATGATGCCCCGGTCGCGCAGCTCCTTTGTTAGACGCTTGGCATCAATGCCTTTGTTCTTTTCAAAGTTTCCCTTACTGCTAGAAGCCTCAAAACCAATCCAAACAAAATTCACACCGAGACGGACCAAATTGTCGATACCAAACGCAGTGATGGCCTCGGCTGAGGAAAACATGTGAAAAGTAAAGTAACGCTGATGTAGTTCCATTTCAGCGAGCAGTTCCTTCGATCGTTGGTGGTCCTTGAGAAAATTTTCGTCCATGATGAAAAATTCATCAATGCCTCGTTCGTCAGCGATTCTTTGTGCTGTTTCAAAGACTTGTTTGCCCGTCGAGAGGTAGGCTGTATATTTTCGGCCGAAAAAATGCGAAGTGCAGCAAAATTTACAACCATTGACACATCCTACCCCGGGCACCAGCAGGTTGGCCCCAACCCCGGGGAACGGAACCCCGAATGCCGCCTGTCGCTCGGCAATGGACAGAGTTGGGTGCACAAAGGGGGCATCGGGATCCTCCCCCAAAAAAGACCTCAACCAGCGAATTCCTTCACCCTTGACCACGTGATCGCAGTCAATTAAATGCTCCACTCCATCTATCGCCGCGCCGTGACCACCGAGCACAATGGTTGACTCCGGGGATATCAGCCTCGTGAGTCGTGTCATTTCCTTGGCCTTGATAAAGTTTGGCGTTATAAACGAAATGCCGACGACGTCGTAGCCTTTTTTTAGCTCCCGCATAAACCGTTTGCGGCTCGGGAAATCCAGCACAGTTACATCAGCGTTGATGTTAGCGGCCAGAAAATATAGACCAAACGAACGATGTTGAAAGCGCCAGGAGCCCATCTCCTGGGCTTTCGTAACCTGGTTGTGAAACAGTTCCATTATATTTTCTTTACGTCCGTACGCGTCGTCAACGCCAAAGGGGCCAAAGACGCCTGACAGCAGGACACGTTGGGGACGATTTTCATGGGAGGTTGCTTTGGACATTACTTCTCCTTAGGGCTCGCGCAAAAATAACTTGGCAGATTTCGCGCTCAGATTTGGGTGAGATTTGGTCGATCCGATTGAGCAAAACCGCAGGAATAGCAGGCTATTTCGAGGGTTTTGCGAATGAGTATCGGCCAAAGATCGCCTGAAGCTGGGATGCCAAAATGTTAAGTTATTTTTGCGCGAGCCCTTAATGTGATTAATTTGCCGTTGTTAGCCGGATTCTGGCCTAGGCGAGATAATTACATCAATTCGCCGGTTGATAGCACGCCCCTCAAGAGTCTCATTGGATGCCAAAGGCCGCTTAGAACCGTACCCGATAGCCACTACCTTCTCTTCTGATAATGTACCATTTGCTACTATGTAGTCACGTACTGATTCTGCGCGCTGATGAGACAGATGTTCATTCACTTCTTCAGATCCTGTGCTGTCAGTGTGTCCCTCAATTACAAGACTTGGCGCACCGAAAGTTCTTATTGATCGCTGAACTTTACTGAGCAACCCGTAGTTGCTTGGCATAATCACAGCTTGACCTACGGGGAATTGCATGGCACTTAGACGAATGATCAACCTGTTTCCTTGTTTGTAAACCTCCGCCTCATCCGAAGTAAAGTAACCCTTTACTTGGTTGAAAAGCTCGTTGAACCGCTTCTCTGCCTCCAGCCGTTCTACGGCAGCCTGCTCCTCGCGGGTCTTTCCCTCTAACACTGCAACCCGTTGCTTAAGAGACTCGATTTCCTCCAGATGAGCTTTCTCCTGGCTTGCAATGAAGTTTCGATCCTCTTGCAGTGCTGTAATTGAGCCGAGGATATTTTCCAGTTGAATGTCAAACGATTTATTACGCATGTCTGTGGCAGCAAGTTTGTTTGCCGTCTGGCTCAGCATTCCCTCAACCCAAAGGCTAATCGGCTCGGGCTCCATTTCTTTTACCTTTTCACTTTGCCTTGTAACTTCAAGAAGACGGTGGGCCTGGAAGAGTGCTTCGCTTGATTTATCCTGTATCGTTTCTTTTTCATAACGATGATGAGAAATGAATGCGTAAGCCCCATCCAACTTCCCCTGTGCAGTTTCCAGGGTCTTTGGCGCAAGTTTTCCAGCCCCGTCCTTCTCAGCCTTTTTGATCAATCTGTGAGCCTCGCCAAGGGTCTGTTCCTGAATCGTTCGCAGCTCAAGTTGATCAAAAACAGATGCAACTTTCTCCCTATTCTTCTGGGCATACTTCAAGTCGTTGTTCTCTATCGCTTTAGTGAGCTTGAGAAACTGTTCTTCGGCCTCAGCATAATCTTCATCCAAGCTGGTAGCTCCTGCGGCGCGAGCTAGTTCACGAGCTTTAATCACATCGGGTAATGTCGTTCTCGCTACTTGAGCTATCTCCTCGGCATACTGCAGTTGGGTACGTCCCAGGGCAATCATCTCCATGATTTGTGACAGTTCATCTCCACTCTCCAAGGCTTTCTTGGCATCCATAAGGTAACCCTCGGCCTCAGCAAAAGAGCTTGGCGCCAAATCATTTAGCTGATTCTTCTGTGCATTGCTGATCTCATTGTCAAATCGGTTGACTTCCTCTCCCGGATTAACCATTGCAGGAGCTTTTTCCATACTTACCTGGCTGCCCGCACACGCGATCAAAAGCCAAATTGAAGCAGCGAGCGTTACCGCGATTCGAAGACCTTTGTTTTTTTTCATCCCCATTCTCCTCCTCCTTGTGTTTGTTTGATCATGTTACCACCTGATTGAGCATCGCTCAATTAGGGTATTATTTAGAAACCGAAAAACTACAAATGACCCCATTCGCCCCCCAGTAGCCACACCCCTAAGAGTAGTCACCGTTCCAGAGCATTTCCAGAAAATCCTTATACGGCAGAACGGTTACGCCTGCAATTTCTCGCCTACGTGGTTCTAAGCTTACGCATAAAAAGCGCTTGAGCTTTTTTTCCTCGGCAAGAGCCCGCAGCGGTTTCAGGTCAGCCGAAGACAGATTCTCTTTGGCCTTCACCTCTATTGCTGTGTGATCACCAATAATGAAGTCTACTTCAAACCCGGAGGTAGACCGCCAGTAGCTCAGTGGTTCCTCTCCCATATAGTCCCGGTAGCAGATAAGTTCATGAAAGATGTAGGTTTCAAAGGCCTCTCCGAATTCGGGTGTGCCTGGGCGAAACTCCCGCTCCTGCAGGGCGGACACAACTCCAATGTCAAAAAAATAATACTTGGATGAAGCCAATGGCTTTCTCTTCTTTGACTTTCGCCAAGCAGGAAGTTCATGGAGGATCAGGGTGTCCTTTAAAATCTCAAAATATTCGTAAACGGTTGTTCGGGCTACCTGAGCGTCATTTGCAACATTGGTAAAATTTACGATAGTACTATTGCAAAAAGCAGCTGCTCGAAGAAAACGACTGAATGCAGGGATATTGCGTGTAAAACCTTCTGCTACAATTTCCTGTTGCAGGTATAACCCGGCATAGGCCCGTAAGTCAGCACGTGGATCATCCGAGAAATAGATAGAGGGAAGCAGACCCCGCTCTATTCCACGATACAGATCAAAGCCTTCACCCAGCTCCTTGTATGTAAGAGGATGCAGGTATTTCGTACGCGCCCGACCACCCAATAAGTTAACTCCCCCTCGGCGCAACTTTCGCGCACTGGATCCTGTCAGCAGAAATCGAATGCCGCGCTCTTCAATGAGACGATGCACTTCATTCAAAAGCTCAGGGATGCGCTGGATTTCGTCGATCACGATAATGCGATCGTGCGGCGTGAGTTCTTCTGCGATTCTTCCAGGGTTTCGACTCAAGGATAGATAGATTGATGAATCAAGGAGATCGTAAAGCCTCACGCCTTTCAGAGTATGGCGAACCAGATACGTTTTCCCCACCTGGCGCGGCCCGAACAGAAAGTGGGATTTTTTACCAAGAAGATAATTTAAATCTACAATTCGCTCGACGTGGGGAATGTGCTCAGGGGTGTTATTAGGTGGCAAATTCATCGTCATATTTCATGACATATGACGGAAGAGTTGTCAAGCTTTTTCTGTGCTGATTCCTCCCTTCAACTCGCTCCGTTTTCAAATAAGCCATAAACCACACTCCCCTTAGGGCTTGCGCAAGAATAACTTGACAGAATTGGCGCTCAGATTTGGGTTAAATTTGGACGATCCGATTGAGCAAAACCACAGGAATAGCTGGCTATTTCGAGGATTTTGCGAATGAGTATCGGCCAAAGATGGCCTGAAGCTGAGATGCC
>DAOUTV010000144.1 GCA_030668505.1 Desulfobacterales bacterium
ATGCGGATAATCCAAGGTTTGCTGTTTATGACGCTGGAACCCCTGAAGAAGTATCAGACGATGTAGTCCTTGACAAGGAGACAGGGCTTGTCTGGGAAAGGTCACCCAGCACAACAGTTCTTTGCAGGCATGAAGCTATTGTTACGGCCTATCACAAACATAGGGGCGGTTGTAATGGATGGCGGCTTCCGACTATAGAGGAGGCGACTAGCATCGCGGATTTTACTAGTAGCAGGATTCGTCTACCCGAGGACAATCCTTTCATCAATATGCAGCCGGACCGCTACTGGACGGCTAGTACATGGCCCAAAAATGAGACATTAGAGCGGTGCATGAAATTATGGTGTGGTGATAGTTATGGGGCGATGATTAAACACATGAGAAATCTTTGGTGTGTGCACGGAGGCCAAGGGGGTGATGCTGGTTGATTTGATGATTTGATTCATTTGGTCATTTGGGGCAGGGTCCGCCATGTCTCTGCCTTTATACGCTTGCGTGTCGCATATTGTGGTTTCGTCATTACCGTCAAGAGTAGAACATAGCTGCTATTTATCTGCGCCTCGGACTATCCGGAGATAGTTATGATATGATTTGAGTTTTTTCACTGAAACAACCCTAACTAAGGGGATGCTATGAATTGATCACGGAGACCCCGTTTCTCAGAAAGAGAGCGGGGTTTTGTGTTTGGGCTTAATACTATGAGACGATCCTTGGTTGTTGTTATTATCCTCACCTTACCTATCTTGGCATGGTCACAAACTGTCACCTGGACCGGCAAGGTAGTGGGTGTCAGTGACGGCGATATAATTACCGTATTGCACGATGGCAAGGGTGTGAAGATCCGCCTTTATGGAACAGATTGCCCCGAGAAGAAACAAGACTTTGGCAAAAGAGCCAAAAAGTTCACATCCGATATGGTCTTTGGCAAGGATGTTGAGGTCGAGCCGGTCACCACTGACAGATACGGAAGAACCATTGCGTGGATCTATGTAAACGGCGACTGCCTGAATGAAGCATTGCTCAAAGCCGGCCTTGCCTGGCACTATAAAAGGTATTTTTCTGAAAAGCACTTAGCAGACTTAGAGGCCGAGGCAAAGCAGGAGAAAGTGGGGTTATGGAGCCATCCTCGGTCTATCACTCCGTGGGGTTACAGGCGTGGCAAGAGAATGGCCACAAGTCCGAAAACATTATCTGAACACAAAACGTTAGTTTATTATGGGAACGTCAGAACCAAGAAGTTTCATAGGCCATCTTGTAGATACTATAATTGCGGTAACTGTACAGCGACCTTCAACAGCAGGGAAGAAGCGGTTCAGGCTGGATACGTACCTTGTAAAACATGTAACCCATAGGCAGTGAACGGGAGGCGGACATGGCAGAAAAACTTGACCTAATAGAAACTGTGTTGGGCTTGGGGACATCCTATTATTAGTATCGTAACATCTTGAAAATTAAAGATTATAGAGAGGTGGATTATGCTGAAGATAACAGCAACATGTATGGCTGCTGTCTTGCTTTTTCTGGTGGCAACGGCCTCGGGCAAAGATGACGAATTTAAAAGGCCCCTGAGACTGCAGGACAATGAGTGGAAAGAAGACGACGTTGAAAAGGCCCTGAGACTGCAGGACAAAAAGAGGGAGGCACTCAGCAAACAAAGGCAAGAAACGCTCCTCGAGGCTGAGCAGGCGTGGAGCCGCATGCTTCGGGAGCAACAGGAAGCCTGGGAGCAAATGGTGGCGGAAATTAACCGTATTTGGTTGGATAGCGTCACCACCACTAAAAAGGATTGGGTGGACTACAGTGACGAGTACCACACGCGTTCCCATGTCGACTTCGAGAAAGGAGACATGATACTGGCCACCATGATCAAAGATAGCGAGACTCGTTTCGCTCAAATCAGTCAAGAGCGGATTGCCAAGCAGTTCGCGAGAGCCCTCTCCTCCAATAATCAGTCGGGACAGTCGATTCTGGAAAGGCAAATCGCCGATAGCCAGGGACGGCCGGTAACCGCTCAGACACTGGACCGCTATCTCGAGCAAGAGGTCTTTCCCCAGCTACAGCAGGATGGGCAGCCTATTGTGGGCAAAGACGGTATGCCGCGTTACAAAGTCTCGGTTCAAGTCAAGCTAATTTCTAATCACACCGAGGTCAGGGCCAAACGTTACGTTCCCCGGGTGAGCCAGGAGGCGAAGAGATTCGGCCTGCAGCCCGAACTTATCATGGCAGTTATTCACACCGAGTCGTGCTTTGATCCGATGGCGCGCTCTCATGTTCCAGCATATGGCTTAATGCAACTGGTGCCCAAGTTCGGAGCCCGGGAAGCCTGTCGCTTCGTACATGGACAGGACCGTCTGCTTCCCGCAGACTACCTTTATGTGCCTGAAAACAACATTACACTAGGAAGCGGGTACCTTCACCTGCTGCTCTACAAGTATTTTGCTGCGGAAACCAACCCGGCGAGTAGGCTATACCTGTCAGTATGCGGGTACAACTGGGGACCCGGTGCCATAAATCGCAAGATCATCCGTCGCTGTCCCACCACAAGGATGAGTCCGGAACAGCTATATCAAGTTCTTCGCCAGCGTACACCAAAAGAAACAAGCGACTATCTGCAACGGGTGACTTCACGGATGGATATTTATCGACCGCTCTTCGAGAGCCGCTGAGGAAGAAGTGATGAACGGAAGCATCGAAGAGGAAAGTGGGGTAAGCCCTTGACATTGGACAAATAAAGTTTTTAGGCAGAGTAAAAAAAGAAAATCGCAAGATTGCTTGAGTTTTGTCCTAAGTCAAGGGCTGACCCCATTTGTCCTCTTTAGAACAAGGCGCCGGAATTCGTTTTGAGAGTACTGCGTCACGCAAGTCCCAGAACACCGGCCCGGTGTTCAAGAACCTGACGATACAGATCCACAAGCCTGCTGGAAAGGAAACTTCTGCTCAACATGGCATCCAACGCAGGCAACACATCTGCAAGTTCACGCAGCAGATCACCGATGATGACATCGTTCATCTCCAGGCGCTCATGTGCGAAGTAGTCAATCCACAGACTCCTGGTGAGGCCCCTCTTCTTTCCCTTGAGCGGCAAAGCTACTTCTTCGATATCATTAAACGGCTTTCCCAGAGCCAGAAAAGCTGCGGCAGTATTTAGAAAGTCGTACGCGGGAGACAGTTTTGTTTCGCCATCGCGACTGATGAGTGAGTAGTTCTTGAGATGCATGTCTTCATTCCCAACCAGGTAGTTGAATAGGCAGCGCTTGAGCAATTCCGCTCTCTCAACCATTGGAAACGTGCAGTAGTCCAGAAGAGGAACCAACTTCTCCATGCTGAATCTGTATTTCGTTTCCCTGTCCTTTTGTGCCAGCTGAGCAAAGTCCTCTAGGGCCAACTTTAGGTTTCGCCCAACCCTGTCAAAGCGCCTGATAAAGTAGGTGAGCGACCCATCTTCGCTATAGATCATACCATGCAGGGGGACGTCGATACCTACGAGCTCAGCCAATCGCATGGTCATATCTTCATTCTCGGGCAGTTCCGGATAGGTAACATGTTGGGGTTTCAGGATATAACGCCCACCCTTATCGACTACCTCAAAAGATGCGGCTCTGGCATTCAGCCTAGCGCTCAACTTGGGTTGAATTCCCTGAATCGACATCTTGCCGGCTCGGATGACGGCCTCCTGTCTCTGTCTTTCTGCAGTATATGGAAACGTTTTTAGCCTTGAGAGCGACCGCGACAGCTTGCGAAGCCCTTTCATAGAGTATCTCGCCTCCCCACAGTCTTCGTATGTGATGGGACAACGATTCATGTGACTTCCTCGACCGTGACAGCGCCAACAAGTTCTCCGCCGACCGCGATGAGCTGAGAGAAGAGATCGTGCTTGTCTATCTTGCTTTGTCTTAGCAACCCTTCAAGCATCACGCCTTCAGGAAGCAGGCCGTCAAAGAAGGGCGGAAACCTGTCAAACTCGTAGGGGTCCCGGCGTACCGGAATGGCTAGGGAGATGGGCGACTCTTCATACTCGTCCACGTACTGAAACAGATATTGCTCTCCGGGAACAACTTCCTTCAGCCGGCCGCACAACGTATTCTGAAAGTAGACATTAGCCGTTCTCATTCCTGGTTCCATCCTCTGCCTTTTCAAACTCCGACATCAAGGGGCTTTTCAACTCTATAGAAATGTTCAGTACTTTGAGAACCTTTGCCAGCGTGGTGAGCCTGATACTGGTTTTGCCTTTCTCAATATCGAACACAACGGTTTTGCCAACACCAGCAAGCTTTGCCAACTCAAGCTGTGAAAGGCCACTTCGTTTCCTATGATACCTGACAATGACAGCAATCTTTGCAATATTGTTCATTGCTCCGAGCCCACCTTATGCTCAATGTTTACCGCTATTACGGCAAATATCACTTGTTACTGTTGACGTCAAGGTCAATTCGGCTGTATTCGGCCAGCTTTGCCGCTATAGCAGTAATTTGTCTCGCGCTTTGTACTCTGGGGGCCTTAGACAGTATTTTATGGCTAAATATTACCGTCATGGCGGCAATATTGCGAGGAATTGGAAACGCTCGTGAATCTTTGGGCTTTGGGTGCTTTGGGGTCGGGCCGCGGTAACCGGTCAATATGATTAAGATTGGTTTCACAAACGGACTCAATTTTGGGGCTATAATGACGTTTTTGATGGCAAAATGAGCGATATAGGAATCACTCATGGCTAGAGCGAAAAGACATTTCATCCCCCAAACTCCCAGTTCTGAAACCGGCACACGTCAAATGACTGATGACATATCGCTCATCTAGTGTAAGATGCGTATAGGACATGGCAGGCTCCTTCTGGGTGTAAGGTTGGTCGTGCTTCCTAAACTACCAGAAACCCTGTCATGTCCTGTATCTATCTCAAGCGGTGCACTTTAAAGTAGAATTCACCGGATATGGCATAAGCCGAAAAACAGAAACATGCAGACTACGCTATTCATCTGCCGGTTGAGGAGAAGAATGTGATCCCCTGGGAAGAGTTCGACCGGGTGGAAGTCCCCGGACATGAAGGAGAAGTCACACTGCTGAAGCGAGGCACGGAATTCTCGATCCGAACCGCAGGAACAGAGCTGATGAACAGCCGGCTCCACGGTTCCGCATGTGCGCTGGCTGAGCTCACATGCAGCCGCATTAAACGAAAATCCGGCCTTAGGATTCTCGTTGGAGGCCTCGGCATGGGCTACACCCTGGCGGCAGCACTTGAACAATCGGGGCCGGATACACGCATAACCGTATCCGAACTGATCCCGGCTGTGGTCAGATGGAACCGGGAACACCTGGGTCACCTTGCAGGAATGCCGCTGGATGATCCCCGGGTATCCGTCGAAGAAGAAGATGTGGCGGAAACCATCAGGAAAAGAAAATCCGCCTGGGATGCAATACTTCTTGATGTAGACAACGGTCCTGACGGGCTTACCCGGAAAGCCAATGACCGTCTCTACGGCAGATCCGGTCTGAAAACGTCCTTTTCCGCTCTCCGCCCCGGAGGGGTTCTGGCCGTCTGGTCTTCCGGAGCAGACGAGGCATTCACCCGTCGCCTGAAGCAGTGCGGATTCCAGACGGAAACCGTAACCGTACCAGCCCGCAAATCCGGAAAAGGCGGCAGGCACACAATCTGGCTTGCAGGAAAAC
>DAOUTV010000053.1 GCA_030668505.1 Desulfobacterales bacterium
ACCGATGAACTCGCCAACATTGTCCGTGCGGACCTTGTGTCAGCCGTAGAACTCCCGGAGGAAAGCATTGCAAGGATCCGGGATGCGCTATCTGAAAAGACCGGCAAAGAGGTGCGGATGGACGTCAGTGTGGACCCGGCCTTGATCGGTGGCGCGGTGACCAAGATCGGGGATTTGGTCTTAGACGGCAGCGTGAGAACTCAGCTTATGAGCTTACAAGAATCTTTGCAAAGGAGTGAGAATATCTGATGGAAATTAGAGCCGAAGAAATCAGCGACATTATCAAGGGCCAGATTCAGGACTACGACAAGAAGGTGGACGTGAGTGAAACAGGGACCATCTTGTCGGTTGGGGACGGCATTGCCAGGGTGTATGGCGTTGAGAAGGCCATGTCCATGGAGCTTCTTGAGTTTCCCCATGGGATCATGGGCCTCGTTCTCAATTTGGAAGAGGACAATGTGGGCGTGGCGATCATGGGTGAGGATATCAAACTCCAGGAAGGTGATCCGGTTAAGCGCACGGGTCAGATCGCCGAGGTGCCGGTTGGGGATGAGATTCTTGGTCGCGTGGTGGATTCCCTGGGAAATCCCTTGGACGGCAAGGGGCCTATAAATGCCAAGGAGTTTCGCCGGGTCGAAATGCTTGCCCCTGGCGTTATTGCCCGCCAATCGGTTAACGAACCCATGTATACGGGCCTTAAGGCGATCGATGCCATGACTCCTGTGGGCCGAGGGCAGCGTGAGCTCATCATTGGTGACCGCCAGGTCGGAAAGACTGCTATTGGTGTTGACGCCATTATTAACCAGAAGGGTCAGGATGTTAAGTGCTTCTATGTGGCCTGTGGCCAGAAAAAGTCCACGGTTGCCCTGATTGTGGATACGTTGCAAAAGGCCGGGGCCATGGAGTACACGACGGTCATAGCGGCCTGCGCCAGTGACCCTGCTACTCTCCAGTATATCGCTCCGTATTCCGGAACCGCTATGGGGGAATATTATCGTGATAAAGGTGAGCACGCCCTGATCGTCTATGACGACCTCTCAAAGCAGGCAGCTGCTTATCGGCAGATTTCCTTGCTTCTGAGACGTCCCCCCGGACGCGAGGCCTATCCTGGGGATATCTTCTTCAACCACTCTCGTCTACTGGAACGCTCTTCCAAGCTAAACGACGAACTTGGTGCTGGTTCACTAACGGGGCTTCCCATTATCGAAACACAGGCAGGCGACGTTTCAGCCTATATTCCTACCAACGTTATTTCTATTACCGACGGCCAAATATATCTTGAGCCGGCCCTGTTTTTCTCGGGTGTTCGGCCGGCCATTAACGTTGGGCTTTCGGTTTCGCGAGTGGGCGGTGCTGCCCAGGTGAAGGCCATGAAACAGGTGGCTGGTTCTCTGCGTCTCGATTTGGCCCAGTTTCGTGAACTTGAGGCCTTTGCCGCGTTCGGAAGTGACCTGGATAAGGCCACCCAGCAGCAGCTGACTCGCGGGACGCGTCTGGTAGAAATCCTGAAGCAGCCCCAGTATGCGCCGCTGACATTGGAAAAGCAGGTGGCGATTCTCTATGCGGGAACAAAGGGTTATCTGGACAAGTATCCCGTAGAAGTCCTGGGTAAGTACGAGGCCGGGCTGTATCCGTTTATTGAAAGCAAGTATCCTCAGATATTCAGTGAGATAGCGGAGAAGAAGGTCATTAGTGACGACATGGACAAGACCATGGCAAAGGCGCTTTCTGAATACGATGAAGAATTCAAAGACACGATCAAGTAGTCGGCAATTTGCCACACTTGCATATAGGGGTTAATGTATGGCGACACTAAAGGACATACAGCTCAAAATCGTAGGGGTAAAGAAAACGCAAAAGATCACCAAGGCAATGAATATGGTGGCCGCCTCCAAACTGAGGGGTGCCCAGGAAAAGGCGGAAGCCTTCAGGCCTTATGCCAACAAATTCGCCGAGGTTCTGGGGAGCTTGTCTGATCGTATAGATGCAGACGAGGAGCACGCCCCGCCACTCCTCGTACCGCGGGCGGAAGTGAAAACCATCGACCTGCTCCTCATGACGTCTGACCGGGGGTTGTGCGGGGGTTTCAATACGAATTTGATTATAAAGGCCGAGAAGTTTATGAAGGAAAAGGCTGAGCAAGGAGTTGACGTGCGGCTCATTTGTATGGGCCGGAAGGGGCGCGATTACTTTCGTCGCAAGAAATACAATATCCAAAGCGAGCACATAGGCATCGTGGGCGGAAAATTTGGCTTCAACGTTGCAGTCAACGCGGGGCAAGAACTGATAGACGCATTTCTGAATGGCGAAACCGATGAGGCCCGTGTGATTTTCAGCGAATTTGTATCCATGTCAAGACAGGTACCAACTCTAAGCCAGATCGTACCCATTGTTGGGGTTGAGAAGGCCGAGCAAGCCCAAGAGGCTGAGTACATTGCAGAGCATATCTGCGAACCCCCGGCAGAGGAGCTCATGGCTGAAATGCTTCCCAAGCAGGTCTATGTACAGATATTCAGGGGCTTGCTGGAAACTTCTACTTCCGAGCATGCAGCGCGCATGGCAGCCATGGATAACGCAACGACCAATTGCGGCGAGATGATCACCTCGCTCAGCCTGATCTACAACAAAGCCCGCCAGGCAGCCATTACAGCCGATCTCATGGATATCGTTGGCGGTGCCGAGGCATTGAAAGGGTAAATGCATATATAGTTTTATAATGGATATATAGGTTTATAGATGTTTAATACGTATTGGGGAGGTCAATAAGGATGGCAGAAAAAGTTGTGAATATGGGAATAATTACCCAGGTAATCGGCAACGTGGTCGATGTGGAGTTTCCCGAAGGGCAGCTTCCCTTGATCTACACGGCCTTGCTTATCTCCAACACGGGGATCAGTGATGAAGAAGATAACTTGGTTGTAGAAGTGGCCCAGCACCTGGGAGACCGTGTGGTGCGTACCATCGGCATGGACAGCACGGACGGCCTTGTCCGAGGAATGCCTGTGAAGAATACGGGCGAACAGATCATGATGCCTGTGGGCGAAGCAGGCTTAGGACGGGTACTTAACGTTGTTGGAAGGCCCGTGGACGGGCTGGGACCGGTCAGTTCGGACAAAATGGCCCCGATTCATCGTGCAGCGCCCCTTTTTACCGAGCAGGATACTACGGTCAACGTGCTTGAAAGTGGTGTAAAGGTATTGGACCTGCTCGTTCCCTTCCCCAGAGGTGGAAAAATGGGCATGTTTGGTGGTGCCGGCGTGGGCAAGACCGTCATCATGATGGAGATGGTCCACAACATTGCCATGCAGCACGGTGGTATTTCTGTGTTTGCCGGCGTGGGTGAGCGTACCCGTGAGGGAAACGATCTCTATCATGAAATGAAGGATTCCGGCGTTCTCCCCAGAGCTGCTCTTATCTATGGACAGATGACTGAGCCTCCCGGGGCCCGTGCACGGGTGGCCTTGTCTGCACTTACCGCTGCAGAGTATTTTAGGGATGAGGAAGGTAAAGACGTTCTGATTTTTATCGACAACATTTTTCGCTTTACTCAGGCCGGTGCCGAGGTTTCAGCCCTCTTGGGACGTATGCCCTCCGCTGTTGGATACCAGCCTACGCTCGCGGTCGACCTTGGTGAACTTCAGGAGCGGATTACATCTACAACAAAGGGTTCGATCACCGCGGTGCAGTGCGTATATGTTCCTGCTGACGACTTGACTGACCCTGCTCCGGCTACCACGTTTGCCCACCTTGACGGTACCGTGGTTCTCTCCAGACAGATCGTTGAGCTTGGGATTTATCCTGCCGTGGACCCGCTCGATTCTACCTCCCGTATTCTGGATCCGACTGTGCTTGGGGAAGAGCACTATGCAACTTCCCGGACAGTGCAGGTAATTCTACAGAAATACAAAGACCTTCAAGATATTATTGCAATTCTCGGAATGGACGAGCTTTCGGAAGAAGACAAACTCACGGTCGGCAGGGCTCGCAGGATTCAACGATTCCTCTCTCAGCCTTTCCATGTGGCCGAGTCTTTTACGGGCAAGCCAGGCAAATATTGCAAGGTCGAGGATACAGTCCGTGGCTTCAAGGAAATCTGTGAAGGTAAACATGATGAGGTTCCTGAGCAGGCTTTCTATCTGGTCGGCGGCATTGAAGAGGTTCTGGCGAAGGCAGAAGAAATGGCGGCTATTGAATAGCATTTAAGGGGTAGGTGGCATTATGGCAGGCAATATCATGTTAGAAGTTGTGACCCCTGACAAGGCGATTGTAAGCGAAGAGGTCCAGATAGTAGTCGCGCCGGGGGAATACGGGGAGTTTGGCGTGCTGATCGGTCACACCTCTTTCTTGACGACCCTGAAAACAGGGATGCTCAGGTACAAGGACAAGGGCGGCAGCGAACGGGCCGTGTTTGTGAGCGGTGGTTTTGCAGAGGTTTTGCCTAACAAGGTTACGGTCTTAGCCGAGTCTGCCGACCGACGCAGAGATATAGACGTTGAGAGGGCCAGGGCTGCGATGAAGCGAGCCGAACAGCGCCTATCTGAAGCCCGGGCAAAAGAAGATATTGATTCAAGGCGTGCCGAGGCTGCTTTGCAGCGGGCAATCGCCAGAATGAAGATCTCTGAGAGAAGAACAGCTTAATCAGGTTTTTTAGTTATACAAGGGTTATTAAGGGGGCAAGTCAATTGACTTGCCCCCTCTTTATTGGTAAGAATTGAGTTATGCAAGATGTAGCTGTTATCATATTGGCCGCTGGTAAGGGCACTCGCATGAAGTCGAACCGAGCCAAGGTGCTTCATGAGATAGTCGGGGTGCCCATGATCCGATATGTGGTCGAGACTGCCCTGGCCGTCGTCGATGAGGTTGTGGTGGTTATAGGTCATGAGGCCGAGGCTGTAAGGAAAGCGCTCACGCCTTACCAGGGTCTTCGGTTTGCAGTTCAGAAGGAGCAGCTTGGTACTGGACATGCCGTAGTGTGTGCAATACCGGAGGTCTCAAATGGCATTCAGGATGTCGTTGTCCTTTGTGGAGACACCCCACTTATAAAGCCAACCACGGTGCGTAGTTTGATTGATCAACACCGAGCGCGTGCGAGCCGTTTGACCCTCATAGCAACAACGCTTACAGAGCCATTTGGATATGGGAGGATCGTTTCCGACGGACACGGGAACTCAATTCGCATTGTGGAAGAATCAGATGCAAGCGAATCAGAGAAGAAAATCCTGACTGTTAACAGCGGAACCTATTGTATCAACATGGCTTTTTTAAAGAAGGCGTTGGCAAGCTTAAAGAACGATAACGCTCAAGGTGAGTTCTACTTAACCGATGTCGTAGAAGGGGCGTATCTAGACGGCAAGCCGGCTGTTGTTTTAGAGATCAATGATACGATTCAGATTCTTGGCGTGAATACCAGGGAGGAGATGGCCAAAGCTGAAAAGTTTTTGCAGCAGGCCATAAACGGAGGCGACCAAAATCCTCTTGACTTTTCTATCAGGGCTTGTTTATAGTAACCTTAAAATTTTGAAAAAATCATGCCAAAGGGTTCTAAGGAGGGTTAGTGGAGGAGGACAATTTTCCAGGACAATTTAAGAAGCTTGAAGATAGGATAGATGAGTTGATTCAGACATGTCGTGATTTCCAGCAAACAGAATCTGAATTAAAAGCCAAGATTCACGACCTTGAAGGAGTTCTTAAGGTAAAGGCAGACGCTGAACAAGAGTATACAGAAGAAAAATCGATGGTTAGGTCGAAAATAGATGATCTGCTTGGCAGACTGGATCAGGTTGTTGGTTCCAAGTAACAGTCATCCATAAATAGATTTATAGGGCAACGCCTCTGGAGACTGGAAACCAAATTTGGAAATCAGTGGACCAATTAATCACCATAGAATTATTCGGGCAAGCCTATACATTCAGAACAAGTGGTCAAGTTTCGCGGGCCACAGAGATAACAAATTATGTGGCCGGAGAGGTAGAAAAGGTGCGGGCGGCTGGCGAGGCCCCCAGTAAATTGGACATGGTGATCCTTGCAGCTCTGAATATTGCCAATGACTATTTTGAAGTGAGGAGTAGCCGCCAAGACCTTGTAAGAGATATGGATCAACGCTGTAAGATTCTGATTGAACATATTGACACCAACACATAGGGCAATACGGGCGAGACCCCTGCCGTGCTCGTGATCGGCAGAAGTTTTTTGAGCCAACACGTAATTATATGGGAACCTTCTCTTGCTTTGGTGTGCATGTTCTGTGGCTCACAGAAAAGCCTAAAGGAGCAATAAGGTGCCCACCTGTACTACACAGGTTCAAAAGAATCTACTGACACGGCATTGTGGTGGGGGTACCCTTCATAATATAAAGCGTTATGAAAGCTGGACATTTGTGCTGAGATAAAAGAATTCTGCGCCCTTCGCGATCAAGGGCGCCTTTAAATTTGTGTGTATCAAGCGTAATCATTGCCAAAGTTCCCTATATTATTGTATAGTTAGAAGATAAGAATAGAAGATTAGATAGGAAGTCGTGTAGACGGCTATAAGCTTTCTATATGCAATATAACCTCAGCCTACGTTCAACCCGC
This sequence comes from Desulfobacterales bacterium, assembly GCA_030668505.1. GTDB lineage: Bacteria > Desulfobacterota > Desulfobacteria > Desulfobacterales. Next base: position 6,573 of record DAOUTV010000053.1, read on the forward strand.
TAAGGGTCTTTCCACACTGTCTCGCTTCCATCGGTATCTCGCCCGTTAACGTTTTTCAATTTTGCTTAAAGACCAATGTGTTCAAGGCATTAAGGGGGATACCAGTATGGATTTCACCTCAGTCATATTTCTCAGTATCATCGTTTTCGTTGCAGGTTTCTTGCTTGCCTTCTGGATTCGTACCAGGCTGACTGCAAATAAAATCAGGGCTGCAGACGAAGAAGCCAGCAAGATAATAGAAGATGCTCAAAAAAAGTTGGAAACTATCCAGAAGGAGGGTAAGCTTCATGCAAAGGATCAACTCTACCAAATGAAGGTGGAGTTTGAAAATGAGACCAAAGAGATACGGTCTGAGCTTAAAAGCTTACAAAAACGCCTTGCGAAAAAGGAAGAGAGTTTAGATCAGAAAACAGGGCAACTGGAGCGCCGTGATGTAGCTATATCAAAAAAGGAACAGCATAATATTGAAAGGGAAAGAAAGCTACAAGGCCAAGAAAAAAAATATCAAACGTTGATTGAGGAACAAAGGATGCAATTGGAGAGGGTTTCGGGTTTGACTGGGGATGCGGCCAAAGAGCTGTTGATCAAGGCAATGGAGAATGAGGCCCGTTATGAAGCTGCAAAACTAATCAAGCGCATTGAAAACGAGAGCCGGGAACAGGCCGACCGTAAGGCGAGAAAAATTATTGCAACCGCTGTTCAGCGCTACGCAGGGGATTATGTTGCGGAAAGAACGGTGTCAGTTGTAAATCTGCCCAGTGATGAGATGAAGGGCCGTATCATCGGTAGGGAAGGGCGTAACATAAGGGCCCTTGAAGCTGCTACAGGGATTGACCTAATCATAGATGATACCCCGGAGGCCGTCATTTTGTCAGGGTTCAATCCTGTGAGACGAGAGATAGCGCGTCTTTCTCTGGAGCGACTGATTGATGATGGGCGTATCCATCCTGCAAGAATCGAAGAAACAGTCAAAAAGGTCTCTCAAGAGATGGACGTCGAGATACGAGAAGCGGGTGAACAGGCAGTGTTTGACATGGGAGCGCATGGGATTCATCCTGAATTGATTAAGCACATAGGGAAACTTAAATTCAGGACAAGCTATGGTCAAAACGTATTGGGTCATTCTCTGGAGGTGGGATTTTTGTGTGGTATCATGGCCGCCGAACTGGGCCTGAACATAAAACAGGCAAAGAGGATGGGTGTGCTGCATGATATAGGAAAGGCTATAGACCATGAGGTGGAAGGGCCTCATGCCTTGATTGGGGCGAGGCTTGCCAAGAAATATGGAGAATCCCCAAAAGTAGTTCATGCAATCTCCGCTCATCATGAAGATATTCCGCCCAATTCAGTTCTAGCAGTCCTTTTGCAGGCGGCAGATACCCTCTCAGGGGCTCGTGCAGGCGCTCGAAGAGAAATACTGGAGACATACGTAAAGCGCCTTGAGGAATTGGAAAAGGTTGCAAAATCATTCACAGGTGTAAGTAAATGCTATGCAATTCAAGCTGGGCGAGAGTTGCGAATTATTGTAGAAAGTGAAACGGTTTCAGATTCTGAGGCTATTCTGCTTAGCAAAGACATCGCCAAGAAGATTGAGGAGTCCATGTCATACCCGGGCCAGATTAGGGTGACTGTGATTAGAGAAACCCGTGCGGTCGAATATGCAAAATGATCAACCTTCTTATCTCCATGGCATCAACGGAGAGGGTAGAACTTTGGAGAACGTTTTCGACGTATTAAGACAGCGTGGTTTTGTTGAACAGACTACCGGTGAAGAGGCCATCTTTCATCTGCTTGAAGAGCCCACAACCTGCTACATAGGTTTTGATCCAACGGCTTCCAGCTTTCATGTTGGAAGCCTAGTTCCAATAATGGCTTTGGCCCACATGCAACGACATGGACATCGACCCGTCGCGCTGGTTGGAGGTGGCACCGCTTTAGTGGGAGATCCAAGCGGGAAGACTGAAATGCGGCAGATGTTGACACCGGACCAGGTGAATATAAATGCTGATGCCCTGAAGAAACAACTGAGTAGATTTATTGATTTTGAAAAAGGGCGGGCTGTCCTGCTCAATAATGCACAGTGGCTTACGCCACTTCAATACATCTCTTTTCTAAGGGATATCGGACGTCA
>DAOUTV010000112.1 GCA_030668505.1 Desulfobacterales bacterium
CTCGCGGTAGCAGTCATGTAACTGTTCTCAAATATCTGAATAAGTGTAAGGGAGGCTTAAAGAAGAATGAAAAATCTCGGTCAATTAACAATGTGGTTGGGATTGATTGCCATATGTATATCCTCTGTATGTTACATGGTCCTGAGTTCCAGAAAAGAGAGCGCTGCGGTCAGAAATGCAGCTCGCTTCAGTTTCGTTGGCTTCACTGCCTCGATAACCATTGCCTCTATGCTGTTGATGCATTTCATACTCAACCATGAGTTTATTTATAGCTATGTGACGCAATACTCGTCCCGCGATCTCCCTCTACTGTATCTGATTAGCTCTTTCTGGGCAGGCCAGGAGGGCAGCTTCCTGCTTTGGGTATTGCTCGGCGCCTGGCTTGGTATCTTACTTATGTACAAGGCCGGGGACATGGAACCCCAGGTCATGTTCATTTACAACCTGAGCAACTTCTTCCTTATGATTCTGCTAATCAAGCAGAGTCCCTTTGGATTGCTCAACTTTGCCCCGACCGACGGCAATGGACTAAACATGCTCTTGCAGGATCCCTGGATGGCCATCCATCCGCCTATAGTATTTCTGGGTTATGCTGCATTTGCGATCCCCTTTGCCTATGCCATTGCTGGCTTGTGGCGGAGAGACTTTGATGAATGGATCAAGCCTGGCTTACCTTGGGCGCTATTTGCTTTTGTGAGCCTGGGGGCCGGCATCATCATCGGTGGATATTGGTCGTACAAGGTTCTGGGCTGGGGAGGATACTGGGGCTGGGACCCGGTGGAAAATGCATCGCTGCTACCGTGGCTGGCGGGGATGGCCCTGATGCATGGCATGATCGTGCAAAAAACGCGAAGCAAACTGCGCAAGACGAACTTCGTGCTGGCTGCCTTTTCCTTTATTCTCGTCATTTATTGTACATTTCTTACCAGATCCGGGGTTCTGGCTGATTTCTCGGTTCATTCTTTTGCCGATTTGGGTGTCACTGGATGGTTGGTACTGTTCATGTTCGTTTTCCTGGCCATTTCTCTGTATTTCTTACTAACCCGGGCGAAGGAAATACCGGTATCCAAAAAGGAAGAAATCCCGAACCTTTTTTCCAGGGAATTTGGCTTTAAAGCCGCAATGACCATTCTTTGTCTTTCTACGGTCGTCACCGGCCTGGGTACATCTGCGCCTCTCATAACCAGAGTGCTTGAGAAAACCTCAAAGGTTTCAACTGACTTTTACGTACACACGAATTTACCCCTGGCGATTCTTATGCTGGTGTTCTTGAGTTTTGTTCCCCTTATGGGCTGGGGGAAAAACAGTTTTTCAAAGCTTGCGCCCAAATTGATCTGGGCTTTGATCGGGGCAGTGGTGACAGGGACGGTCGTCCTGTTGAACGGGTATCCGGGCATAGGCGTGCTGCTTCTTTCGCTATTTGCAGGTGCTGCAGCAGCGATGAATCTTATGCTGGCCATAAGACTGGCCAGAAAAAGAATTACAATCTCCAGCGGTGCCATTGCTCATTTGGGGGTCGGCCTGATGTTCGTCGGCATCGTTTCATCGTCTGTCTATGATCGATCAGAAAAGGTTTCAGTGGCGCAGGGTGCGGTCAAAAGCGCTCTAGGCTATGACATAAAATTTGTTGGTCCGAAAATATCAAAGGAGGGCAAGGGAGTACGCCTGCATCTTCCCTTGGATGTCAAAAGGGGAGACTCTCTATTCATTGCGTGGCCCGATATCCGTTCTGAACGCAGCCAGGATGGCCAAGTTAAACGTTTCGTCCAACCCCATATTCGGCGGGGACTCTTTTCAGACTTATACATATCGCCTTTAGATTTCGACCCTGGTGACAAGAAAAGTGACTCAGAAAATCACCTGAATCTAAAAAAGGAACAAAAGGTCCAGTTTCGTGACTACGAATTCACCTTCACGGGCTTTGATGTATCGGGTATGATGGGGAGGAAGGACGCCAAGAATATGAGCGTTGGAACCAATATCGTGGTTTCCTACAAGGGCGAAGAGTCCGTTGAATTAAAACCGGCCATAGGCAATGAACATAGTCCGTCAAGCCGGGTCAAACTGCCTGGGCCGTATGAGGCTTACGTGACCCTTATAAGCATAGACGCAGGCGCGAAAACCATACACATAGATTACCAAGGCCCCCCATCTGCGGAAGGAAAGGGTAACGAAAAGAGTTCCCCTGCCGTCATTGTGGAGGTCAGTATTAAACCCGGCATGACCCTCCTGTGGTTGGGGACCTTCTTGATTCTTCTTGGGGGCAGCGTTGGCGTTGTTCGCCGCTATCGAGATGCGGCTTCGTCAGGATATAGACGGGTGCCGCCTGGGAACAATGCCGGAGGATAGACTATATCTTGCAAGCTATAGCAAAGACAAAAAACGGATTACTCCCTGTGATAAATTTGTTTATCACCATTATCCCTACAACGACACTTAACGTTGACACCAAATTCTGGATTCTGTCATGCCGGACTTGAGGAGCCTGCCCCGCACTGCGATGCGGGGGCATCCAGAAGTCGAGCTATGACCATGAACTAAAATAGCCATATTCCAGATCGTTCTGACTGGATTCCGGCTTTCGCCGGAATGACGGAGTGGTAAACGTCGTTGTAGGGTTAATAATGGAAAATAAAAGATTCATGAAACACCTGAAAGCATCAGTCGAAATGAAAGGATCCGTATATGATGATCAAAGGGTTGAGTAAGTGGTCAATAACAGGTGCACTTTTCATGTGTTTGTTGGTTGCTGCAAGCTATGCTGAGGAGGCAAAAAAGCGTATTACGATAGCTTTGTTTCCTTGTACCGACGTGGTAATGAGCCTTAAGAAGTTCCACCCGTTGGTCACATATCTAAAACAAGAGACCGGATTTGACATAGAGTTTATGGTCTCAAAGGATTCGGCAAAATTTGAAAGGGCGATTAAAAACGGAGACATACACTTTGCTTTCCAGGACCCCAATATCTATGTAAAATTAGCCGATTTGTATGACAAAAATACCCTTGTTAGCGCTCTAACCGGCAAGGGGTCAACCTCCCAGTCCGGCGTGATTATTACCAGGAAAGACAGCGGTATAAACAAAGTGGAGGATTTAAGAGGAAAGACCGTAATGTTTGGGCCCAAGCTTTCGGTTGCCAGATGGGTGGCGGCAAAAATGCTGTTTGAAGAAAGCGGCATAAACATCGATAAAGATCTACAGGCCTATTCAAATGGGGGGTGTTGCGAAGATGTAGCCTTTAATATCTATCTTAAGGCAGTTGATGCAGGGGTGGTATGCGACCATTTTCTTGGGGAACATTCAAAAAAGCAGAAGGAGCTTGGCATGGATACTAAGCAGATTGTTGTCGTTTGCAAAACCAGATCAGTCCCAACGAGGGTGTTTGCTGCCCGCCAAGGGGTAAGTGACGACATTGTTACCAGGGTAAATCAAGCATTACTCAGACTCGACAAAAACAAGCCGGCACATGCAAAGATACTGCACCGTGCTGAGTTAGGCGGATTTCAGAGGTCAAAGGATGGAGATTATGACGGCATAAGAATGCTGATGGGCGTAAAAACGACAGAGTAAAAGAACCGTGTCGAAAAAGTTCCACCTGTGCGGTTAGTACATTCATGATGTTGGCAATACAACTGAAACCCCCCTTTTGCAAAGGGGGGCTTAGGGGATTTTTCAGGTAACTGCACAGGTCCAAAAAGTTATAAAAAAGGGTTGCGCATGAAACTCTTCCGCCAATGGACAGGATTTAGGTTAAGGGCTAAGTTAACATTGTTGATCGAAAGCCTAGTGGTACTTATTGTACTGGTTACGGGAATCATCACAACAATGCGCGAAAAAGAAGCCTTGGAAAGCGAGCTTCACAAGAGGGGGCTTGCCTTAGCTGCCGACTTAGCCAGGTTTACGGCCAGGCCCTTATTAAGACAAGATTTGGCCACTCTCCGCCGATTTGTTAACCACTCCATGGAACAAGATTACGTTCGTTATGTTATCATATTAGATCCTCACGGCAAGGTGGTTATGCACAGCGACCTATCTGAGGTTGGTAAGACCTATAGGGATAGTTTGAGTATTGCTGCCGTGAACTCTAAGGCGCCTGGTTGTTCCCATACATCTCTATCAGAGAAAGAAGAATCGCTTTTTGATATATTTGCTCCCATCCAGGTTTCAGACGTCAGGTTAGGAACGGCTAGGTTAGGATACTCCTATCTGGCCGTTGAAAAGGTAATTGCTGAGGCTCGACACCAGATTTTCATTATAGGCATAGTGACCACAATAATAGGAGGAGTGGTTGCCTATCTCTTGGCTAGTTTTATTTCTTCCCCGATTAGACGAATAACCGATGCAACAGAGAAAGTGGCCAACGGCGATCTAAATACTCCGCTTACAATCAAAAGAAATGATGAGATAGGCACTTTAGCCGCCTCTTTCAACAAAATGGCCCAGGACCTGGGAAGACACCGCAAGCATCTTGAGGAGTTGGTGGAAGGACGTACAGCCGAACTGGAAACCGCCAATGAACAACTCCGACAGGAAATCGCCGAGCGCAAGAGGTCGGAGGAGGAATTAAAGCAATCGCGCGAACGGTTACGTGACCTTGCCTCGCATTTGCAATCCATAAGGGAGAAAGAGAGGGGCCGAATTGCACGGGAGATTCACGACGAGTTGGGACAGGCACTAACGGCCTTGAAAATGGACACACACTGGGTAGGTCAAAGATTATCCAAGGATCAACAACTCCTGCTTGAGAAGGCAAATTCAATGTCAAAGCTCATTGATACAACCGTTCAATCCGTGCAAAGGATTTCTTCAGATTTAAGACCTGGGCTGCTTGATGATTTGGGTCTATCAGCCGCAATTGAGTGGCAGGCAAACGAATTCCGAAACCGGACAAATATACAGTGTAAAATAATATCGGATCCTGAAGATATTATTTTAGATAGAGATAGTTCTACAGCGATCTTCAGAATCTTTCAGGAAACGCTGACAAACATTGCCCGCCATGCAAATGCAACAAGAGTTGAAGTTACGCTTAAGCAGAAATCAGCTACAGTTGAGCTGACTGTTCATGATAACGGCAGAGGTATTACAGAAAATGAAATCTCAGATCCAGGATCATTTGGCTTAATAGGAATGCGCGAACGCGTGTATTCTTTCCGGGGTGATTTGACAATCACGGGCACGCCAGATAAAGGTACCAGTGTAAGAGTTACCATTCCGCTCGACAAAAAGGGGAACCACGGTGATAAGGATACTCATCGCAGATGATCACGCCATAGTTCGTGAAGGACTCAAGCAGATTCTGGCAGAGACTTCCGATATGGCTGTGGCTGGTGAAGCGGCCAATGGTCAGGAAGTATTAGAGCAAGTCTCGAAAAATGATTGGGATTTGCTCTTATTAGACATTGCCATGCCAGGTAGAGGTGGAATGGATATTCTAAAACAGCTAAGGAGTGAAAGACCCGAACTCCCCGTTCTGATGTTAAGTATGTATCCTGAAGAACAATATGCAGTCCGAGCTTTAAAGGCGGGTGCATCCGGCTATTTGACAAAAGAAAGCGCACCGGAGGAATTAATAGCCGCAATACGAAAGGTGTCGCAGGGAGGGAAGTATGTCAGCTCTTCGCTCGCTGAGAAGTTGGCTGTCTATTTGGAAACAGATACTGAAAAACCTGTTCATGAATTGCTTTCTGATCGTGAATATCAAGTGATGCTTATGATTGCCTCTGGGAAAACGGTGAACCAAATTGCAGACGAACTGTCACTCAGTGTAAAAACCATTAGCACTTATCGGGCACGTACTCTTAGAAAGATGGAAATGAAGAACAATGCCGAAATTACATATTATGCCATAAAAAACGCATTGGTGGACTAAGGGCTCGCACAAAAATAACTTACCATTTTCGCATCTCAGCCCGCCAGAAAGACGGCGGATCTACGACTTCAGGCCATCTTAGACCAATACTCATTCCCTGGCCGGCCCCCTTCGGTCTGAGCTCAGGGTCGAAGACAGACCCCTGGCCCAGACCTGGCTTATAGGCTCAATCGGCTGATCCGAGCATGCAGCACCCCGTACACCTTGTCGGCTGATTCGAGCACGTCGCGCCAGGGCAGGCTGGTCTATAGGCTTTAGTGAGCTAATTTTGCGGTTCCAACGGAAAACAAAGTATACCAGTCAGTCTGTCGCATAGCGCCAGGGCGGGCGCAAAATCCGCGAAATAGCCAGCTATTCCTGCTTGCCCTGTGGA
>DAOUTV010000281.1 GCA_030668505.1 Desulfobacterales bacterium
TACCATGCCCACCACGGATAAGGGCTATACGGATAACAGTGCCAGGGGTAGTGCCAGCAGTGGGGGTAAGGATCGTAGGGTCTGGCGTAACTCGTTTCCTTGGGCCACAGATGGAGTTCTTCGGCTTCAATGACCGGATACCGGTACAAGCGATTCCCCAATGGCTGTGGCCGGACTCCCGCAACTTTGCCACCAACGGTAACCTTGCGACCCTTACTGTAAATTTCCGGATCGAGGAAATTCTCAGTTTGGATCAAAAACCGACCCTCAGAAAGATCTCGTGACCTGGATTTATTTAGAGCATCAAGCGGTGCCTGCAACATTGTGAGCAGGCTGCCATTCGGCTCGTTTACCGTCTCGAGGATATGGCCTCCCAAAATTACCCTTTCGCCCTTGTGAGTCTCTATCTCATCGAGCAGCTCTTGGAAGGGGACAGGTGGTCCGACCTGCTGCCGAAATTGCCTGGAAAGCGCGGGGGCACAGTTGGGCAGGCCGCAGCAGGCAAACAACAGAATGAGAAGCAGAATTGGCTTGTACCTGCTCCTGTGCTTACCCCTTAGGGGCATCGTGACTGGAATACCGTTAGAACCAGGTTCCGACACCGACGCCAAAATGGATGCTCGGGGATGCCTGTCGTGCCCTAGGCCATAGCTTGATCTCAATTGCCTCCACCAGGGGATAGACATACTGAAAACCTCCTATGGATCGAACCTCACTGTTGTTTAGCCTCCCCACTACGGTCAGCAGGCTTCCTTCTTGATAGATGGCAGGATCCAGAAATTGCTCTGATCGAACCAGGTAACGTCCCTCGGATCGATCACCATCCTGAGGCCGATCCTTGCTGTCGAGAGGAAGTTGCAAGACCGTAATTTCGGAGGAGGTTACAGAGCCTTTGGTCTCTATGATCTTCCCCCCGAGTATGACGATCTCGCCCAAATGTTCATCGGGAGCCTTTTGCAGCTTCGCAAACGGGCCATTGTAAGTGACCTGTGAGCGCACCTGTCGCGAAATGCCCGTTGCGCAGCCAATTATAATCAAGACAAGACAGATACTAACAGCCCATTTCACTGCTTTTTCTCCTTTCATCCTCTGAAACCGGATTGCCCTGACAAACCACTTTGTTTATAGTAAGGCGCTTAGTGCCGCAACATCGACAAAAGATTGTCCATGTAATGAAAGCTTTTGTATCTATTAATTAAAAGTGAGCTAAAGTGCCTAAAATGCCTAAAGTGAGCTAAAGTTAATGTGCACGCCTTCGGCGTGGTTATTCTTAAAAACAGGTTGCGCCATAGGCGCATTCCTTAACTTTAGGCACTTTAGTTCACTTTAGACATTTTAGTCACTTCTTTTGGTTCCGGCTTGTCCGGGTTAGGTTAAAGCTTTTCCTCCATTATCTTGAGGATCTCTTCGTCGGTCCGTATCATTCCATCCTTGGCAATCTTACCCAGATTGGCAAGCGATTCGCTGCCGGTTCGGCCGACTATGCCATCGCTGAAGGGTATGCCAATTCCACTCATAGCTAAAGCTGTGGATCTAAAGGCAGCATCCACTGCAGTCATAGTCTTGAGCGCACAGCCGATCTTTGCACCATCGCAGATCATTCCGGTGACGTTACCCACCATATTGTTGATGGCAAATGATATCTCTTTTTCGCCCCCGTCCTGGAGGTAGACCAGGGCACATGCCAGTCCAATGCCCGCGGCGTTGGAACATCCGCATACAGCGGAAAGCGTTCCAAGTGCTTCGGTAGTCTTTGAGGTAAAGAGCATCGCCAGCGCCAGGGCCTCCTCTATCTTTCCAGCATCCAGCTTCCATTCCTTCTCGAGAATTGTGAGGGGGACGGAACAGACTATTCCCTTGTTGCCGGAGCCTGCCACCGACATTACCGGAAAGTCTTCTCCCCACATCCGGGCATAGACGCCGGCGCAGACGAGACCGGCTGCTCCGGTCAAAAGATCGGCTTTGGTCATCTTGACGAAAGATTGAGGAAAGAGGGTCAGGCCATGCTCGGCGATCTTGAGATTCAGTTTTGAGCCATTCCGCACCCTTGATCTTGCCTCTTGATTCAGGTCCTTTACAACTTCCAGCATTGCTGGAGTGGACATAGAAGCTGCCCAACTTCTTGCTGACACCTCTTTTTGGGTCCCAAGGTCTACTTTGGTCTCGAACACGGCTTGCCCGTTTTTTGTGACCAATGTGATATTTGTGTGGGAGCCTTCAATGATACACTGTCCGGTATCTTTTCCGTCTGTTACTTCAAAATCAATAAATAGGTTATCTCTGGTTTTGTCTATCTTTATATTGACATTACCAGAATTGATCAGCTTTGAGGCTTTTGTTATGACATCTTCGTCTATTTCTCTGAAACATTCCAGTTTGGACTCACTGTTTTTCAGGAAGCACCCTATAGCTGCTGCCCACTTAATGCCGATCTTGTGACCGCTATGGGGGATTCCTACTGCATAGCTGTTTTTGTATATCTTGGGATCAACAGTCAGAGTAAGGCCGCTGGCCGCACCAGATATTTGCCTGGCAGATGTCATGCCTGCATAAGCAATAGAGGCCGGCTCAGTGCACCCCAGTGTAGGCTCCCATTCTTGATTTAGATATTCGAGAATATCCATTATTTTTTTCCGGCTTGTACTCGTTTATTCAACCTATAAGTTGTTTCAAGGCCTTTTGTGGAGAGTAATGGAGGAATCCTGGCTCCACCGAACAGACCATTATAGGAAGGCAAGGATGTGAAGGCAAAAGGAGTGAAGGTTCCGATCAAGATATTACACCACTTCAGAAATCTCCATAGAAGCTGTAAAAACTCTTTGACTACCGATTTTGACCCTATTTTTTTGCCGCAATGCTTTGCATGGACATCTCAACACACTTCATTGCCCGCTTGACATGCTCCTTGTGCCCTGTCTGGCCTATTGCTTCAAGAAATCCCTTTTCTCCTGTTCTTATTTCTCTCAAAAGACTCAGGTCTTTTCTCTCCCCCACTCTTCCCAATCCTCGACTCACTATTTTTAGGAGTTGCAAGAGAGCCGGCAGCAA
>DAOUTV010000272.1 GCA_030668505.1 Desulfobacterales bacterium
ATTCCGGCGAAAGCCGGAATCCAGTCAGAACGATCTGGAATATGGCTATTTTAGTTCATGGTCATAGCTCGACTTCTGGATGCCGGATCAAGTCCGGCATGACAGAATCCAGAATTTGGTGTCAACGGTAAGTGTCGTTGTAGGGAGAAGAAGAAAAGAACCTTCAATCCGCAATCCGCAAAGGATATGAGGACTAGTCAATGAAGTCATTGCAAGATAACTGTGGCGTTTTTGGTCTATATTCAGACACCGAATGTGTCCATGACATTTTTCAAGGGATTGATTTTTTGCAACACCGTGGACAGGAGTATTGCGGCATTTCCACCTTTGATGGCAATATCCGCCAAGTCACCCATTACGGCAAAGTGGCTGGTACGTTCAAATATGAAGAAATTGAATACTTAAAAGGGAGATTTGGTATCGGGCATGTGAGCCTCTGGGAGCGACAGCCGGCAAAATGGCAGTCCCAACTGGGGGAGATTGCCGTGGCATTCAGCGGCAACGTCGCCAATGCCGATGAACTGATTAAAGATATGAAGGGGAGGGGTAAGGCCTTTTACAAATGTTATAACATTGAGATCATTTCCAAGATCATTATGGAAGAACAGAATGTGGTCGCAGGCATTTGCGCCCTTTCAAAAAAAGTAAAGGGGGCTTACTCACTTGTTGTTTTGAGTGGGGAGGGCATTTATGCGGCACGAGATATTTATGGATTCCGACCACTAGTTTTGGGACAGGGACCCGGCAGGTACTCTGTTTCATCAGAGTCACGTGCCATACAAAATCTTGATATGGAACTTATCCGAGACGTCCTTCCGGGGGAGGTTGTGCTCATCAATGATAAGGGGTTTCAGACCCTGGCACAGCTTGATTCTCCCCGCAGGGCCCATTGTGCCTTTGAATGGGCTTATACGGCAAGCCTCGATTCCATAATAGATGGTGCCTCCGTCCAGCAAGCCAGGAACCAATTGGGAGCGAGCCTGGCACAACGGGACATGGACGAAGGGGGGTTGGAGGCAGACATGGTGGCTGCGGTTCCAATGTCCGGGCTCGGCCATGCCCTTGGATACCATAAACGATCCAAGATCAACTACCAGGAGGTGTTCCTCTATAATCGGTACGCTGACCGGAGCTATACGCAATCTAATCAATTAGCCAGGGAAAAGATGGCAAAGCGTAAGCTCTCGGTCTTACGTTATGCAGTAAGAGGCAAGCGAATTATCCTGTGCGATGATTCGATCGTCCGGGGCACCCAGATCCTCCACAAGGTGCGTGACCTAAAAAAGTCGGGGGCCAAAGAGATCCACGTGCGCATTGCCTGTCCGCCTCTTATGTATCCCTGTGATTTCGGTATCTCCACCCGGAGTTACGAAGAATTAGCAGCCCGAGGGTATTTTAAGACAGGCAATATTACTTCAATGGAACAACTAAGGGACCTGGAGGCTCGGATCGCCGATGAGATCGGCGCTGACTCCGTGAAATACAATAGCCTAGATTCGTTTGTGGCGGGCCTGGGCATCCCAGGAGAGGATCTCTGCCTGAAGTGCTGGGATGGCTTGGATCCTACGTTGTGATACCGGATTTTGTTGGAATTGAGGAAAAAGGTGAAAGTTGGGACTAAAATAACTGACCATGAAGATATAAAAAACCAGGTGCATCGCTTTTTGCCGGCCATGAGAAGTGCGATCCGGCAAGCCGGACCACTTCCTTTGATGGTAACCCGTAAAGTACCTCCGGTAGATATCCTGCAGTGGCTTAAAAGTCATTCCGTTTATCCGCGCCTTTACTGGTATGATAGGAACGGGACAATGGAAATTGGCGGATTCGGCGCTCTTATGACTGTCAGCGAAAATGATCCCGCCCGTATCTCGACTGCTTTTGACAAATTATCAGGTATCCTTGACAAGCATCCGCAAAAGGGACTTTTAAGATTTCTTGGAGGCAGCTGCTTTTTCCCCCAGGATAAACAGGACGAAAGATGGGATGATTTTCCGCCCTTCTGGTTCGTCCTTCCACAAGTCGTGATGCTTCGAAACAATAGTGAATACTATGTATCAGTTGGCGTGCTGTTTGAAGATGACGAAGACGATAACGACATCGTTGCCAGGATATTGGAAACTTATGAAAAGGCGAAAACAAAGGATCTATCTCCGATACGGAATCAGTTTCCGGAAGTCATCACAAGGACTGATCACCCGGATTACGCAGGCTGGAAGAATAATATCAAAACATCCCTTCAGAAAATAGATAATGGTAAAATAGACAAAGTGGTTCTTGCCAGACGAACTGACATTATATTTAAGGAAGCTGTTGAAGCTGTTGATTATGTGCATGGGCTCAAAAGCGCCAATGACCGTTGTTATTTCTTTCTGTTTCAACCGAGGCAGGGCAAGGCATTCCTAGGTGCCACACCGGAGCGTCTATTAATAATTAAGGGAAATCGGCTGATCAGCGAGGCAGTGTCCGGTAGTGTTGCTCGGGGGGCTGATCCGTATGAGGACAAACATCGACGTGCATGGCTATTGCAAAATCAAAAAGAGTTATCGGAACAGAAATTCGTCACAGATGATTTGATTGCAAAATTTCACAGATTAACAAAAGAAATAGACTTGCCCGGCTCACCGGAGATTGTGAAACTGGCCAATGTTCAGCACTTGGTCTCTAGGGTCTCCGGTGTTTTGGGAAACGGTATTTCCATCGGAGAAATAGTTTCCAGCCTGCACCCGACAGCGGCTGTAGGTGGTTGCCCTTTGTCTGCTGCAATAAGTCTTATTGAAAAACTGGAGCCTTTCAGCAGGGGATGGTATGCTGGTCCTATTGGAATCATATCTCACGGATTAACTGAAATGGCGGTGGGTATCCGCTCCTCGCTGGTTACTGACAGGGTTGTTTCTCTTTTCACGGGTGCCGGTATCGTCAAAGGGTCCACGCCGGAATCGGAGTGGAGAGAGATTGAAGACAAGATGTCTACGGCCTTTAAGGTTCTTTCCGGAAGCCAGGAGTGAAAGTGACTGTTCACTCCAGTCCAGTACTCCACTACTCCTTTCTGTTATTACTAATGGGAGCAGAAAATAGATTGCATGTATTCATGCGTTTATCTGACTCTAAAAGACAGAACATTCACCGCCCGTTCGTTTCACTCACTTGAGTCACAGAGTGCGCTGAGAAATCAGTTTTTTCATTTGCCGGGAGCTGGCGGCAAATGAAAACCAGCAGTCCCGCCTTTTGGCGGGATGTAAATTGCCCGCAGGGCCGAGCTTTTTTTCCTGATCGTCATCTCCAGATCAGGAAAAATTAATCTCCCTCCGCGTTCTCCGCGTCTCTAACG
>DAOUTV010000232.1 GCA_030668505.1 Desulfobacterales bacterium
CGGACGACCCTGGTTTCCACATATGTGAGGATGCCTACCACCACAAGAAGAACCAGCATAATTATCCATTCACGTTTGCGGCGATTGGCTTCTTCTTCTGATATTTTTGCCATCTATAATGCCTTGTAATTTCTACAACTATTTTGAATAAATAGAATGGGTTAGGTTTGGCTGTTGTCCAAACAATTATTCCTTTGAGCGGTCATTAAGACGTTTATTGCTAATAAATCTTGGCGCAGGGGAAGATTAGCGATTTGTACTGTTTGAGACCAAAGAGCGAGTATAGCGCAAAGGTTGCGCCTGACGGCTTGAACAAAGGCACTGCGTGCCAAATCGCCTGGAGCAAGCTTAGATTTATCGTAACACTATACGTGTCTAAAAAAGGCACGTTTTGCGAACGACATTGAGCAAAATCCGGCCTTTTTAAAAAGGCTAACCTCTTACGATTCATCAATAAACGCTTTATACCAAACTAAAAGGGATTTGGGCAAAAACTCGTTAATATATAAAATCGGTTGTGTACCAGTCAGTTTCAAAATCCCACAGAAACAGGAAGAATCGAAATACGTAATGCAGATAGAATGGGAGGGTGATCTTGCTGAGTTCAGCCTTTACGCTGACCTGGTAGCGGTGGTTCTTTTCAAGGGATTCAAGCTTAGCAATTCTGAGATTCTCAACTTCCGCCATGATTGCCTTGGCCTCAGACAGAGTATTGACAATAACCGGTTTGTCACTGTGTTCGCTGCGCGTAATCACAAACTCATTTTTGAGGCTATTATACTTGACGGTGTGGCGGATCTCCAATCTGGCAAGATTCTTGTCCTTCCAAAAACTTCGAACCTGGTCAAGCGAGGCCAGGAAAGTAAAGGTAGTGGGAACACCGCTTAAGATCGCCTGCTGTAAGCCCTCGGTGAAACAGCCTTGTACCCTAAAATACAATATGAGATCATCCCTGGTATTGGTAACAATGACGTCGGTTACCCTGGCATCTTTACCCCAGGCCATGCCCGAAACCAGCAATAACAGACAGAACGCGAATATCGAAACCCTTTTCTGCATAGACCTTTACATTAACCAACCGGGTCTTAAATTGCAAGGGATTTAAAGGGAACGTAACACTTTACGTGCATGAAAAAGGCCGGATTTTGCTCACTCCTGTGAGCAAAATCCGGCCTTTTTCAAAAAGCTAAACTCTTCCAAGGGAACAAAAAGAAAGGTACTAAGGTGAGACAACAGATGCCTATATGGTTTCCCAGCACGACTTCTGCTCTATGAATCTTTTCAGTAGGGCATGATTGAGGGCGTGCCCGGATTTGTGAGCCACGATGTGACCGATAAAGGGCATCCCAAGCAACGAAAGGTCGCCAATACAGTCGAGTACCTTGTGACGGACAAATTCGTCTTCATAGCGAAGCCCTTCCTGGTTCAATATCTTGTCCCTGTCGATCACCACGGCGTTCTCCAGGGAGCCCCCCCTGGCAAAACCGTTCTGCTTCAGATAGTTGACCTCATGCAAGAACCCAAAGGTTCTGGCCCGGCTGATCTCCTTTTCAAAAAGGCCATCGACCAGAGAAAGGGTATATGACTGACGACTTACAAGTGGATGGTCGAACTCTATGGTGCAAGTGATCTTAAGCGTATCTGAGGGGTAAAGCCCGACTTTCTTGTCTTCATCTGCCATCTCAATCGGTTTCTTTACCACAAATGTATAACGCTTACCCGACTGGGTCCTGATTCCGGCCTCTATTAGCATGGAGGTAAACGGCCCGGCGCTGCCGTCCATGATAGGGGCTTCATATGCATCTATCTCCAACAAGGCATTATCGATCCTGAGTCCGGCTAAAGCGGCCATCAAGTGTTCCACGGTTGAAACAATCACGCCATCGGTCCCAAGCGTGGTTGCGAGACTGGTGTCAATAACGTTTCGGAAATGGGCGCTGATCAAAGGTCTGTGGGGCAGATCGGTTCGAACGAATTTGATACCATGGTTGACCGGCGCGGGTTTAATAGTCAAATTAACGCTTTTGCCTGAGTGAAGCCCGATGCCGACACATTGAACGGGCCGAGCCAGGGTCTGCTGATGAGCATGCATATCAAATATCCTCAAAAAATCGTTACGCGATTTCATATGGCGCGGCTACGCCACTTTAGAAATATATTCCTATACCATAGAATGGATAGTTCGACCAGTGTTGGATTTAGCAATAGACATGCCAGATGCGAAGAAATCACCGGAAAACTTTTGGGGCACTTATAGCTTGTTGAATGCAAATAGTCAAGCTGGATTGCGCGCTCGGCTTTTATTGATAGTGTCGAAAAAGACTTATTACGAAACCGTCTTTTCTTAAGGGTTCAACACTGAACAAACAGACCTCCGTATGCATGTGTGTAGAAAGATACACACTGCAGGTAAAATTTGTGTCTTTTTTGCAACAAAGGCCCTTATTCCTTGCACTCACAGCACGAAAAGCACGAAAACTCCGAATCGCAGCACCTTTCATATTGCATTGCGCTACATAATGCTTGCCTTCGTAGTGGGTATTTGGTAAGGGCTCGGCAAAAAGTCGAATCCATTGAATGTGTCATTCCCGCCTGCCAACGCCTGAGACAACATTCAGCTTATGTGCCTGCATTTCTGGCAATGGCGGGCAGGGCGGGCGCTTTCAGCCGTTCAGCCGTCGCAGCCAGTGCTTTGGCGAAGTCGGCTCGTAGCCAAGGCTACTATGGCGAAGTCGGCTCGCTTGAAATGACAACTTATTGGAATTTTTACGAAACCATCAATTCTTGCAAAATCGAAGTCGTACTAAAACCGTGAAGGAATGTCATAAGGGAGGGGATCTTGCTTTCCAGAGTTTTTAGCAGCGCTGTCCTTGGGGTTGATGCTTATACCGTGGAGGTGGAAGTCGATATTAGACGAGGGCTGCCAAGCTTTGCCACGGTGGGCCTGCCAGAGGCTGCTGTAAAGGAAAGTAAAGACAGGGTCAAGTCTGCAATCAACAATTCCGGCTACAGGTTTCCGGACGATCGCATCACGGTTAACCTGGCACCTGCTGATATCAAGAAGGAGGGAACTGGTTTTGACCTTCCCATTGCACTGGGCATTTTGGCTGCCACCGGGATTGTACCTCACGGCCGACTCACCGAATACCTGATCCTGGGAGAACTCTCTCTTGATGGACGCATCAAACCGGTGCGTGGCTCACTTCCGGTGGCCTTGTTGGCCAGGAATTCCGGCTTTCGGGGTATGATTCTCCCGAGGGAAAATGCCGGCGAAGCTGCTGTGGTAGACGGCATAGAAGTCCTCTCTGTGCCTACACTGGGTGAGTTGGTAGAGTTTCTGTGTGGTCTTAGGCTCATTCAGCCGGAATCTGTCGATGTCCAAACCATTTTTCAGGGAGCATACCCAATTGATATCGACTTCTGTGAAGTCAAAGGCCAAGAGCATGTTAAGCGAGCTTTGGAGGTGGCAGCAGCAGGTGGACATAATGTTATTATGATCGGCCCCCCCGGTGCAGGTAAGACCATGTTGGCGAAACGCTTGGCAACTATCCTGCCTCCTATCACCTTTGAAGAAGCAATCGAAACAACCAAGGTGTACAGCGTGCTGGGCATGCTCAGGAAGTCTCAGGCATTGATCACAAACAGGGTCTTTCGTTCTCCACACCATACCATATCCGACGCCGGTCTTATCGGCGGAGGGCATATCCCAAGGCCCGGCGAAGTTAGCTTAGCGCACAACGGAGTGCTTTTCCTGGACGAACTGGCGGAATTCAAAAAAAATGTACTTGAGGTTCTGCGCCAACCCATGGAAGACGGCTACGTAACCATTGCTCGGGCTCTTACCAGTATTACCTATCCGGCACGGTTCATGCTGGTAGCTGCCATGAATCCGTGTCCTTGCGGGTACTTTTCCGACCCAAACCATGAATGTACGTGCACATATACAAAGATTCATCGGTATCGGTCCAAAGTCTCCGGTCCGCTGATGGATCGCATAGACATCCACGTGGATGTTCCGGCTGTGCGCTACAAGGACCTTGCCAGTCTAAACGACGCTGAAACCTCTGCAGATATCAGAAAGCGCATGAATCTGGCCCGTGCTGTGCAGTCGGAGAGGCTGAAACGGACAAAGATTCACTGCAATGCCCAGATGAACAACCGCCAAATCAAAAAATATTGTCCTGTAGACA
>DAOUTV010000134.1 GCA_030668505.1 Desulfobacterales bacterium
CATCAAAAAATTCTGCAGATCCTCGGGGCAAACCCCAAGGCGGGTCATGCCGGTGTCCACTTTGACATGGACCGGTGTCACCTTGTCCTGTTTTTCCGACATGCGTGAAAGATTTTCCGCAATGTCCGGTTGAAAGAGTGCGGGTGTGAGCTCATGTTCAACAACAGCTGAAACCTCATCCGGTGTGATTCCCATCATAATCAAGATCGGAACCTTGCATCCGGTTTTTCTGAGCTCCAGACCCTCTTCCAGCTCGAATACCCCGAGATAATCGACGCCCGCCGATTCCAGGGTCCTGGCCACGGGTATCATGCCATGGCCGTAAGCATCAGACTTGACAACGGCAAGTATCCGTGTGTGAGGGCCGGCCAAGCGTTTGATCTCAAAGAAATTGTGCCTGAGCGCACCGAGGTCTATGATCACTTCATTTGGAATCATGGTTAGGCTCCCATACGGGAAGTTCAACCGTGAAGGTACTGCCTTTACCTTCAGTGCTTTCCACGCGGATGCTGCCACCGAATGCTTCAATAATGCGCAGGCTGATGGCAAGTCCCAAGCCGGTTCCCTTGCCCGGGGGTTTTGTGGTGTAGAACGGATCAAAGATCTTGTCGAGTTCGGTGGTGGCAAGCCCTTTACCCGTATCAGAAACAGATATTTCAATGAAATCTGTCAGGTGCCGGTCTGAACTTGTCCCATTTGTCTTGGGTGAAACTCGCCTGCTAAAAATGGTCAGGGATCCTCCTCCTTCTTCCATGGCATCACGCGCGTTAAGCATCAAATTGATCAGAACCTGTTTTAACTGGTTGGCATCAGCCCACACCATACCAACACCTTGCTCAAGTTCAGTCTCAATATTAATAGATGCCATCAAGCTTTGACGAGCAAGAAAAGAGGTGCTCTCCGTGACCAGGGCATTTACATCCAACGGAGCCGACTCAGATGGCGAGGGCCTTGAAAAATCCAGAAGCTCTCGAACGATGGCATTAATTCTGGTCACTTCCTTTTCAATCCGTCCTAGATAATCCTTGGCTTCTGCATTGTCTGCCACGTGATCCACCAATAGATTCGTATAGCCAAGGACAGCTCCGATCGGATTGCCGACTTCGTGTGCCACGCCTGCGGCGAGTCGGCCCAAAGAAGAGAGCTTTTCTGAGCGTACCACTTCCTCTCTGGCCTGTTTGAGCTCCAGGTTGGCCGCCTCCAGAGAACGAATATCGGCCTCCAGGCGTTCCTTATTTTCCGCAAGCCTCTTGAGCATCCGATTAAGGGCCACGGTCAGGTGCGCAATCTCATTCCGTTCGCTCCTGGACATCATGGAAAATAGATCACTTTCTTCGAAGTGGTCGGCTATCTTTACCAGGCGCTTGATTGGCCGGATTACGATCCTGGATAAAAGAAAGTTTCCAAAGATTACAAGTACCAGCACGTTCAAGCCTATGTAAAACCAGATAAGGAGACGTGACCTCCTCAATCCCTGGCTTACCGTATCAATGCGAACGGGTACTCTGGCCGCAGCAACACATTGTCCGTCGGCAAAAATGGGGGCTGTAATGGTAAGCAGAGCCTGCTCCCTGTATATCTTTGTGCTTGGCCTTCCCGTATTGAGGACTTTGGCTACTTGACTGTCACCATTCTCGTTTGACCGCTTCGGATGCTCCCCCCCAGCCCATACTGAGCCATCCTTTCCGATCACAACGATCTCATCATACAGTCCCGAATGGCCCATCCAGGAAATACCATCGCGAAGGCGATCCTTTAACACTTCAGGGGAAACTGCGCTGTCCTGTTTGTAGCTGTCTCCCACAGCTGATTGTATCCTTTGGGCGACTGCCATACCGTCTGCTTCCTTATATCGAAGCAAGTCGCGTTCCGTGATTCTCAAGATCACAAAGCTGGTCAAGGTCATGGCAGCTACTAAAAGGAGAGTCAGGCTGAGCAGAATTTCGCTCCGAAGGCCAAAGATAAAGGTGGATCTTGGCATTATCATAGAATCCGTATGTACAAGCTAATGATTTGCGGGCCGAAAAACAGGAAAAGCAGCGCACCAAGGCTAAGAAAGGGACCAAACGGGATCGGCAGCTTTCGCCCCTGTTCCGTGCGGAGGGCTATAGCCATGCCAACTACGGCCCCGATGGCCGATCCAACAAAAATCGTAAATATGACGCCTTTCCAGCCCAAAAATGCGCCAATCATGGCGAGCAGCTTGATATCACCACCACCCATCCCTTCCTTTTTCGTCACCAAATAGTAGCCCCAGGCAACCATAAGCAGAACACCGCCGCCCAAGATAATCCCAATCAGGGACTCTATATACGTGATTTGGCCAACGGCAAGCGACGTGAGGAATCCGACCACGATACCAGGGTAGGTAATCACATCGGGAATGATTTGATGATCAATATCAATGAAGGTGATCACCAGAAGAGCCGCGACCAATGCGTACACAACAAGGCCTTCCCAAGAGAGACCATGGTGTGCAAAAACGGCTACTGCAAACAGACCTGATATAAGCTCAACCAGGGGATATCTCGGGGAGATTGCGGTTCCACAATGCCGACATCGCCCACGAAGCCAAAGATAGCTTGCAACGGGGACGTTATCGTAAAAGGCAATCTTGGTCCGGCAGCCTGGACACATAGAACCTGGGCGTATCAAAGAAATGGATTGGGGAAGGCGGTAGATACACACATTCAAAAAACTGCCCACTGCCATACCGAACAAGAATATGAAAAGCTCAAGGATCAAGGGCTACCCCCCCATAAGCGCTAAGTTGTTTTGTAAACGTTCACAGGTGACATTTATGCCGTACGGAATTGTTTTGAAAGATGAACGTCGAACATCGAACGTCCAACGTCGAATGAAAAACGAATATCCAATACCGAACATTCAACGGCTATTTCTGTTTCCTCTATAATATCATTTAGTAGTTCAGGTTTTTTAAACTCTGTTTCTTCAGCTTTTCCCATTCAATATTCGATGTTGGACGTTCGATGTTCGATGTTCATTTTTTTCAGTAAACCTTCCACAGTCCATCCGGTGCAAAAATAACTTAGCGCTTATGGGAGTAATGGGGTGTCTGAGTGATGGGTCTAATGTGGGTTGCGTCTTGCGCCTTGAAAGTTGAAGGAAATCGTAACTCGACAGTCTCGACAGTATAGTATATCAATTTTTTCTTTTGAGCGGCCTAGGCGCCTTATACAAAATCGCGCAGCGATCTTATAGCTCGTGCCCATCCACGAATCGAAAAAACTCAATGGGCACAAGCGTAAGTTTCCAATTCAGAAATGAGCAATTTTTCGCAAGGTCAAGGAAAACAAGGGGTTGCGCGGAGGCGTACCGAGGTACGTCGCACAAGCAACCCCGCAGTTTGACACCGAGATTGCGGAAAAGGGCCATTTATGGATGGAAACTAGCTCGAAACCTTTACAGCAGCGACGGCCGCCGCCTGGGACGTCGAGACATAAATCCAACAATAAGCCCTACAAAAAGGACAGCAGCTCCGCCCAGAAACCATTGAAGAGTTTGACTATCTTGAAGGGCTTTCAGTTTCTCTTCAAGTTCTGCCTGCCGCTTGGTTTTTGTTGCCAGATCCTTGGAGGCCTTATCATGGGAAGCCTTCAAAGACAGGTATTCTGAAGATCCCTTTTTAAGGGCTTCATAAGACTCTTTCGAAGCCTTCGCATTCTGTGTCTGACTGGACAGGGCTTTCTGCAAGTCGTTTCGTCCTCTCTTGAGACGAACATTTTCCTCGGACAGTGTATTCGCCCGCTGTTTTAAGGCTTCGTTTTCACTCTTAAGTCTAGCGTTAACCTCCTTGGCGGGCGGCCCCGGGGTCAAATAGCGGGTCAACAGCCACCCCTCTTTCTCATTAGGAAGCCGCACCTTGGACCAGCCATCTTCTGATTCTTCCAGCACCTCAACCCTAGTACCGGACTTGGGCATTGCAATAATTCTGCGGTCCGTCCCCGCATCGCTTCGAAGCATCACTCGCATGTCATCCGTGATATACGTGGCTTCTGAATGTAAAGGTATCACCATTAGAAAAAAACTGAGAAAGAAAAAAAGACCTCGTTTCATAGTTTCAAGAATTCCCTCTATAGAATTTAGTGTTGCAAAATTGGTCAAGATCCGTATAATGCCATTTATTAAATTATTGTGCTCTTGTCAATAATTTCTTAGAAATCAATCGAATAGCATGATAAATAGAAATATACCGTGATTGAATGTTATGATTGTCTACGACTTACAATGTGCCAATGGCCACACATTCGAAGGATGGTTTGAAGACCGAAATGCCTACGAGCACCAGGGCAGGAAAAAACTGATAGTCTGCCCCATATGCAGTGACACCTCGGTTGTAACGGTTCCTTCAACATTTTCCATCAAGGCAGGTACGCCATCCTCAGAGAAGGAAAGCGACAGGGCTGCGGACCAGGCGTCGGTCGAAAAGACCCTAGAGTTCTTGGAAAATAATTTTGAAGATGTGGGAGCAAATTTCGCCCCGGAGGCCTTAAAGATGCACTATGATGTCACTGAGAAACGCAATATCAGGGGAACCAGTACCGAGGCCGAAGAGGAGACGCTTAGAAACGAAGGAATTAAGTTCCTCAAACTGCCCATCCCTCGACTCGATTCATAGGCCCACCTCAAGGCTGACACGCCTTACACCGCCGACCATGTCGAAGGTGAGTAAAATCACCCCTTTTCAGACACGTAAAGTGTAACAAGATACGGAGTTTAAATGGATGCATCAGCACAAAAAACCGGCATTGAGGAGTATCTTTTAGGCATCCTCGAACGCTCTAAAAGGTTGTCGTATTATGCCAGGTCAAGAGGATGGGGCTCTATCATGACTTGGGCACACAGGATTGCCGGGCTCATACTGGTCCTCTACATGCTTTTTCACATTTTCACCCTTTCCGCCCTTTACGAGCCTGCTGCGTTTGCCTCAAAGATGAAATTTGTTCACAATTTTGTCTTCAGTTTTCTTGAATGGGCATTGGCTGTTCCGGTTATATTCCATGCTTTGAACGGGGCCAGGTTGATCCTTTACGAAGCCTTTAGAATAAGGAAGGATGCAATCATGATTCGCTGGGTGTTTGTGCTAGGCGCTATCTATGTCCTGACATTAGCCCTGTTCATGGTAATGGGTAATCAAGAGGTATCTGCCGGCTTCTTCTGGCTCATTGTGGCCATAACAAGCGCTATTTCAAGCACCATTGTCTATAAAAGGCTCTGGCACACACAAAACGGCATGTTATGGAAACTTCAAAGGTTGTCAGGGGCCTTCCTTCTTCCTTTGGTTTCAGGCCACATGTTTTTTATGCACTTAAATTATAAGGTGGGCCACGATGTGGATACCATACTGGCAAGGATCTCTTCTCCCGGTATAAAGGCATTGGACGTTGCCTTTGTCACCTTAGTCTTTTTCCACGCCGGCTTCGGACTTAACACCATTGTCGGCGATTATGTGGAAGACAAACGCATAAGGTCGTGGCTTGCAGTCTTGATCAGTTTTATCTTGTGTGTCTTTGCTTATGCAGGGGTTAAGATTGTCCTAACGATATAGTCCCTCGGTTATGAAATTCGTGTTTTTTATGGCAGAAGATTTTTTGTCGTATTTAATCCGAAGTGAGCTAAAGTGTCTAAAGTGAGCTAAAGTTAATGTGCACGCCTTTTCAGCCGTTCAGCCGTTCAGCCGTCGTAGCCGAGGCTACTATGGCGAAGTCGGCTCGCAGCCAGTGCTTTGGTCTCCGACGCGCCAAAGCCGCTATGGCGACGGAGCG
>DAOUTV010000127.1 GCA_030668505.1 Desulfobacterales bacterium
ATGAACAACGCACGGGTCGAATTTCTCGAAGGCATCAAGTCCCTCATAGATGAACGGATAGAGGCAATAAAGAAAGGCCCCGGGACCAGAAAGTCCAGGCTGACCAAGATCAAGGTCGAAGATTAGCAACCTTGTATGCCATTCAATACCAATCAATATACTCATAGTCCGGGGTGAATGATTTTGGATATGTCCTCATTTAAACTCCTCACTTTCCGTGAAAGTCACTTGCCGCCGATCTTGTGACCTTATGTTTGGGGCCTTTTTTAACGTCCGCCTGGATATCAATTAACACTGATAACACTGAGGCCTACTGGCAACGCGCTGTTTTCAGGCCACAATCTTTGATGAGCAGCCTGCAGATCTGCTCCATTTGCCAAGTTGAGGGTGGTTCGATACGGCCAATGCTGTCCTGCAATAGAGAGGGAGGACCTACATATCGGGATCTATGGTGTGGTCTCGGCAAGGTTCTATCCGGAACCTGGCATATAATACAACAAGTTGAAATGTCAGTAAAATCTAAGAAATATTTTGGCAAAGCAAAAATGGATTTGTACAACAGTCTTTCAGCATTTGAAATAGGGTTAAGTTTATGATAAAAAGACAAAACGCTGGAAATAGTAAGGTCACACCTCAATAGAGTGTTGCCCAAAAACTCCGCGCACCACTTGCACTAAAAAAGCTGTCAGACATTTGATAAACCAAAAATGCTGTTCTGAAAGACTACAGCATAGTCCAGGGAAAGTAGTTCGACCGTGCAACTCACTATTTTCAAAAGGCTAACCCTCGGGTACTTGGCAATTATGCTCCTAATCATCTTCCTGGGGGTATATGTAACTATAAAGTTGAATCAATTGAATAGAATTGCCCGGGATGTCATATCCGTTGATAGCGCTGCCATAAGACTCGCGGAAAATCTCTCAGAGGCCTTTCTTTCGCAAGAGGCATTCTCAAAAAAATATCTTATTTCAAGAGACCAGGACTTTTACCAAAAGTTTTGGGAAATACAGGAATATTTCTCAAGAGACTTGGAAAGACTTGGGAGTCTTGTGGATACCTCAGAGAAAAAAAAATCGTTTGCCCACGCAAAAAAGATGTATGGCCACTATCTTTCTTTACTTCAAGAGGAATTTACTTTTGTGACAAATGGTCAGGAATACCCATACGAAGAATTTCAGGAAAAAAAGGGAAATATCGTTGATGAGATTAACAGGAAACTAAGAAAAATTATTCTAATTGGGAGGTTGGACAGGGATCACAAATTGCAGGTTTCGAGCCAGATAAGTTCCCGTGTATTAAGAATTACAACAGTTACCGCAGCAATCGTTGTCGTTATGGGAATCCTCATATCTTTTTTTAACACCAGAAGTATAAATAATCCTATTCGCGTTTTGCGAGAGAAAACAAGAGAAATATCTAAAGGTAAATTTGAAGAGGTGCCTAATGTTTCTGCACCTCCGGAAATCAAAGAATTATTCAATGCCTTCAACTTGATGTGTGAACGGCTAAAAGAAATAGACGAGATGAAGGCGGATTTTATAAGTCATGTATCCCATGAACTCCGTACTCCCTTAACCTCTATAAAAGGAGCCTCTACCATGCTACTGGAAGGCGTCTTTGTGAATATGCCGGCAAAACAGAATAAACTTTTAAAGATAATAGAAGAAGAGTGTGAAAGATTAATAGAATCGGTTAGTAGGATCCTGGATCTTTCATGTATGGAAGCTAGAATGATGGAGTATAACCTTAGAGAAGTTCAGCTTATTATAGTAATACAGGAGACTGTCGCAAGGTTTGCGCCTATTGCCCTCAGAAACAAGATTAACCTTGAGTTAAAGCTTCCTCCTGATCTGTCTCCGGTAAAAATAGACGAGGACAGAATTCGCCAGGTCATAGAAAATTTGTTGGGCAATGCCCTAAAATTTACTTCCGAAGAAGGCAAAGTCGTTGTTTCTGCAACGCCTAAGAAAAATGGAACAGCATATCTTGAGGTCTCTGTTTCAGATACCGGCTGTGGAATTCCCAAGGGGGACTTGAAGAAAATATTTGACAAATTCAAAAGGACGGATTCGGGAAGGAAAACGGCCGTGGGAACCGGCTTGGGCCTTTCAATCGCAAAACATATCATCGCGGCACACGGAGGGGAAATATGGGCAGAGAGCGAACCAGGGAACGGAAGTACCTTCTTCTTTACCCTGCCTGTTGCATAGCCCTGCTCCTTGGGATTTGGGGGTGTGCTCATTTTCCAGAAAAATGGAAAGGTGAAGTACGCCTTGCAAGGGCTTGGACCCATTTTTCCAAAGGAAAATATGGAGCGTCTCTGAGTGAAACAACGGAGGTGTTACGCATATATCCTCGAAGTCTTGGTGACCAAGCACTCTTCCAAATGGGATTAGTTTACGCTCATCCCAAGAATCCAGACCAAGATTATCAGAGATCCCTGGAAAGCCTTCAAAGGGTGATTAAGGAATTTCCCCGAAGTAAGTTTAAGAGCCAGGCGGAGGTATGGGTCTGGTATATTCAAGAGATCATGGATAAAGAGAGGGAAATTGGCGAATTAATACAAGATGGTAGCCACTTAGGGAAGGCACTTGGGGAAGAGGAAGAAAAGGTTAGAAGCTTGGAAGACCAAACAGAAAGATTACAGGCCCAGGTGGAAAAGCTAAAGGACCAATTGTTGAGGCTAAAGGAAATCGATCTGGGGATCGAGAAAAAAAAGAGTCGGTAAAAATAATTCAAGCGCTTCTTGATTGCTGCACCGCTACTTGTTGACCTCATAAGGCTGTTTCGGTTATTCTATTTGTCCCGTCCACATGGAGTGTTGGCCAGCCTTGCCCGCCCTGCCCGCCCTGGCGCGACAGAAGTTGGACAATGTCCTAGGGGAAAAAACTCGGTCTGGGCCAGGGGTGCGACAACTTTAGAGTTGATGTCCGTCCACGTCATCCCGGCCTGTCTTCGACCCTGAACTCAGACCGAAGAGGGCCAGGGAGTATCGGGGCTAAGCTCCAAATTTATGAATGACGCTGTCGGTCTACCCGAATTCTGGACTATTATTTTTGTGAGGGAAGAAGATGGATAGAATTTTAGTTCTAGACGATGATCAAAACCTACTAAAGGTCATAATGATGAGGCTGGAGGCCAACGGTTATCAAGTTGCCACAGCTACTGAGGCGGAAACGGCGTTGAGGATAGCCAAAGAGGAAGGGGTCGATTTGGCCTTGGTGGATCTTAAACTTGCCGGGGAAAATGGTATTGAGGTGATGGAAGAACTACATCAAATAGATCACGAGATGCCCATTATCATCCTCACCGCTTACGGAACGATTAAAAGTGCAGTAGAGTCCATGAAAAGAGGGGCGGACAGCTACTTAAGCAAACCTTTTGATTACCATGATCTATTAATGCAAATAAAGAACGGGTTAGAAAAGAGTCGGCTTTCAAAAGAAGTCCTGAGACTCAGGCATATGGTTGAGGGGAAATACGGTTTTGAAAATGTTATTGGAAAAAGCGAGAAAATGAAAAAGGTCCTGGCACGGGTGACACAAGCTGCTGAGAGTGAATCGAGTATCTACATAGAAGGAGAAAGCGGCACGGGCAAGGGATTGATTGCCAAGACCTTGCATTTTGCAAGCGCCAGCAAAGAAGGACCATTTGTTGCCATCAACTGTGCGACTATCCCTGAGAATTTATTAGAAAGCGAACTCTTTGGTTATGAAAAAGGAGCATTTACCGGGGCTACTCGTAGAAAAAAAGGTTTTTTTCTCCAGGCCCACAAAGGCACCATTTTTCTGGATGAAATATCGGAAATGCCTCTATTCATGCAGGCTAAGCTGCTTAAGGTATTGGAGGAAAAGGAGTTTTATCCCTTAGGAGGAGAAAAACCAGTAAAGGTGGATATAAGGTTAATAGCGGCTTCAAACAAAAACATGAAGGAAGAGGTAAAAAAGGAGCGCTTTAGAGAAGACCTCTTTTATCGAATCTACGTTATTCCTATAGAGCTTCCTCCCCTTAGGAATAGAAAAGAGGATATACCTCTGCTGGCTGAACACTGTTTAAAAAAAATCACGAAGGCCAACAATAAGGAGATAAAAGGGTTCTCACGGGGTGTCTTACAAAAACTGATGCTCTACCCCTGGCCCGGCAACGTCAGGGAGTTGGAGAATACCATTGAATGTGCGGTTGCCATGGCAACACAGAATGTCATAACAGAAGATTTGATCCTTCCGACCCAAACAACCGACGTAGAACATTTAAAGCCTCTTGGAGAGGCTAAGAAGGTATTTGAACGAAATTACGCTATTCAACTCATGGAACTCACGCGGGGCAATATTAGCCGGGCAGCAAAAATGGCAGGGAAATACCGAGCCGATTTTTATGGCCTTTTAAAAAAATATAATCTGAATCCACAAGATTTCAGGAAAAAGTGAAGGCTAAAACATCTGTAGGGAAACCCCTTCACAAAAAATCGGGCAGGCTTGAAAAGATATAAATTCCGGTCTGTGGCTTGAACATCCATGACCCAAAGGAATATACTGAGAATCTTGGGTTTTGCGACACATCATCTTTGCCGTTTACCAGCCCCTTCATGTAAAACTTCCAAAACTTGATATCCTTTATGACGCCGTAGGAAATACCCTACGTACAGAAACATAAATATCAACAAGCGGATAGGCCCTCTTTTTGAATTTCCCTTGAGCTTGCCGTAGGACTTTCCCTACATTGAAATTTCCCCCAAAATCCGAGTCTGCGCAAAAAAGCCTTTAAAATCAAAGCAATAAACAGCCAACCCCATTTGACCCTTGCTGAGTGACAAAAAAATTTTGCCCGCAGTCGTGCAAGTTGCCGCACCAGCGCACGCCTGCGCAAAAAGTTCCTATATCTGTATGCCTGAAACAGGCCAAAGCCTGGAATAGAGAGATCTGCTAATAGGGCCTTATCCATTTGAATTAACACGGAATCTTCCCCTACAACCCTAAGTCAAAGATCTTCCTGTCAGCCCTGGCACGTGTCTTGCTTACCCCTCAAACGAAAATCAAGATATAGCAAGATATTGAGATGCCGCTAACCCGGCCACACTAGATATGGGTGCAGTTGTTCCTACTATCCGTATAGTCGATGCATAAAAAGTACATGAAATATCGCTTCCACTCTTTTTTGGCCCGCTGTTTTATATACTTTGTGCCTTTAATCCTTATCCTTCTTCTATCCGCCCAAAATCTCTTCTCGGCTGAGGTAACCCTAGCGTGGAATTCTAATAGCGACCCAAATCTTGACGGTTACAAAATTTTCTATCGTCAAGAAGGTGACACCTACAACTATGACCATCCCGACTGGGCAGGGAACCATACTGAGACAACCTGCACCATTTATGGACTCGATGACAATACTACTTACTATTTTGTGGCAAGGGCTCTCGATGTGGAAGGCAATGAGAGTGCTGATTCCGATGAAGTGTGCTATGAGACGCCGGAATCCGATATTCCCCATAGTGGGACGAGCGGTGGCAGTGGCGGGGGATGTTTTATTGCCACCGCAGCCTTTGGCTCATATGCTGAACCCCGCGTAAGGCTGTTGAGGGATTTGAGAGATCAGTGCCTGCTCACAAGCACGCCAGGCAGATGGTTTGTCCGGATGTATTACCGGTACAGTCCATTCTGGGCGGATCTCATCAACATTCACGCCTGGTGTAAGCCCATTGTCCGTTTGGCACTTATGCCCCTGGTAGGTATTAGCTAGTGCCCATCCACGAATCGTAAAAACTCAATGGGCACAAGCGTAAGTTTCCAATTCAGAAATGAGCAGTTTTCTGCAAGGTCAAGGAAAACAAGGGGGTGCGCGGAGGCGTACCGAGGTACGTCGCACAAGCAACCCCGCTGTTTGACGCCGATTCAGCCGTCGTAGCCAAGAAGGCTACTTTGGCGAAGTCGGCGATTGCGGAAAAGGG
>DAOUTV010000267.1 GCA_030668505.1 Desulfobacterales bacterium
ATCTGTCTTTAATAGATCTGAGCAAGGTTTCCATTGAGCCCCCCGGTAGATCGGTTCTCCCGACTGCACCCACAAAAAGTGTGTCTCCAGTGAAAAGGTTGTTTTCCACATAAAGACAGATGCCTCCGGGAGAATGGCCCGGGGTGTGGAGCACGGTCAACCCGTTGTCTCCAAAAGGGATGATATCCCCGTCATTTAAGAGCACATCCGCTGAGGGAGATGGTGTAAAGCCCATCTGCATGGCCACGGACTGTCCCTCATGCGTGTTGAAGAACTGATCATCCAGGGCGTGCATATATATCTTTGCCCCGGTTTGCTCTGCGATCTTGCGGTTTCCGCAGGTATGATCAGGATGACCGTGGGTATTTACAACGGATTCAATGGTAAGGCCTAAGCCCCGGGCAGTTTCAAGGATGCGTTCTTCTTCTCCTGCCGGGTCGATTACCAGCCCCTTGTGCGTATCTTCGCATCCCAGGACATAGCTAAACACGTCCATTGGGCCGACCCTCATTTGCTTGATAATCATCTTGCTATGCCTCATCAACCGGCACGATCCAGCCGAAGGGATCTTCGGCTCTGCCGTATTGGATATCTGTTATCGCCTCATAAAGCCTTTGGGCCAATGGGCCAACTCCGGCGTCTCCGACGGTCAACACTTGGTCCCGCCAGGCCAGATGACTCACAGGGGAAATGACCGCAGCCGTACCAGAACCAAAGATTTCCTGAAGAAAGCCATCCTTATGGGCTGCTATCACTTCTTCTATAGTGATAGGACGTTCGGCTGCCGGGATGTTCCACTTTCTGGCAAGGGTCAAGACGGAATCTCGTGTAATACCTGCCAATATGCTTCCTCCGAGAGGTGGCGTAACCAGCGCTCCATTTATAACAAACAGGATATTCATAGTGCCAACTTCTTCGATGTAGCGGTGTTCAACGGCGTCGAGCCAGAGCACTTGGGTGTAGCCCGCCTTCTTGGCCTCCTCGGCTCCATACAGGCTGGCTGCATAGTTGGCTGGCGTCTTTGCTTCCCCCAAACCGCCGCGCGCAGCCCGGACATACTTATCCGTAACCCAGATAGTCACAGGATTGAACCCTTCTGGATAGTAAGCACCTACTGGCGATAAGATAATGAAGAGCCGATATGTGTTGGAAGGACGCACACCCAGATAATGGTCCATGGCAACAACTGTAGGGCGCACATATAAGGATGTCTCAGGTGCCCTAGGCACCCATTTTTTATCAACGGAGATGAGACTCTTCAGGGCGTGCAGGACAAAGGCTTCATCAATTTCCGGGATGCACACAGCCTGTGCCGACCGATTGAAACGCGCCATGTTTTCGTCCGGACGGAACAGTTGAATCTTTCCTTTACTGGTCCGGTATGCCTTCAGTCCTTCAAAGATGGCCTGACCGTAGTGGAGAACCGCGGTGGCCGGGTTCATCATGATAGGAGCATAAGGTTCTATGCGGGCATTATGCCACCCTTGCTCCGGGTTGAAGTCCATATTGAACATGTGATCGGTGAAGAGTTGCCCAAACCCCAATTTCGAATCATCCGGAAGCTCCTTAGGCCTTGAAGTCTTAGTGAGCTTGATTTCCATTTTCGGATTCCTTCCTAATTTGATAGCGTTGGCATATTGCGCGTGATATTATTTTTTTCTATACTTGCCCCAAGAAGCACAATAGAATCCGTTATGAAAAAGTGTATCTGCTTGGCTCATAGCTTCCACAATGAAAGTCCTGTTGTGTCGTCGTATTCTCTTTTCAGGGGCTTACCCAAAAGCTCCTGGATATAGATCTCGCCTGCATAAACGGAGGTTTCTGAAAAAATGTGCCCCCCAATGGTCTGTCCGTTTATATCCGCAAGAACGGCATGGGCATGTACAGCAACCCGGCCGTCTTTGAGCGAGATGTTGCCCGTGCAATGGACGATTTCGAGCGGCTCCTCTTTGTTGTATGTGACGTATACCTGCTGATTCTGGTCATAGGATCCTAACGTGACCGACATGACGGCTCCTATAACGGAGAAAACTCCGGTTTGAATCGATTCTTGCACGCAGAAGTCTTCTATAGTCTTAACAAAATCCTTGCCGTAAGGAAGTGTTCCCAGCACACAGCGGCCCCTTTCAAAGGCTGAACAGGTTATCTTGTCCATAAAGCATCCTTGGCTCATGCCTGTTTGACGCCAACGAATCAGAATAATAGGAATTGAGTATAACCCCGGCTATAGTATCAAGAGGGTTTAATAGGCTTTTTTGTTTAAGTCTTTTCTTTGCACCCATGTGATTATCCAAAAAGTAAGGCCTGAAGAATAGAAAGCATACAGGCCTGGACTGTGGAAGCATGCTTCAATAAATTCAGGCAGTTGATAAAAAGAGATGGATCGGTGTAAGCAATGAGACGGTTAGGGGAGGGCTTGCACCACTCTATATAGATGCCCCCACCGAGGTGCTAACAGCATCTACACCATTATTCCCTTCCATTTATCTTATCTCTCAAAACCCCGGAGCATTTGAAGGTCACGACTTGCCTTGAACGCAACGTCATATCTTCCCCGGTCTGAGGGTTCCTCCCTCTCCGCTTCTCCTTGCCCCTTACACAGAATTTTCCAAATCCGCTGATTAAGACATCTTCGCCGCTTGCCAAGGTCTTCTTGATGATTTCCAAAAGAGACTCAACAATCTCGATGGACGTATTTTTGGGAAGGTCCAGTTGGTTGTAAATTGAATTTACGATGTGGTCTTTTGTGCAGGGCATTTTTCGTTCCTCCTATCACGCATGGTTGTCGGTTAATCGAAGCGCCTACCTTTGACATAGTTCTATAAAATTACCTTGCTGTCCCGGTTTTGTCAAGAAAACAAAAATGTTATGGAGAATCTATGATAAGTTTCCGGCAGGCCATGAAACATGGGCGTCTTTACAACCCAGGATAACACTTTAATATTCATTGATATTTTTTCAACAATCCATATTAAGTTAGAAACTGTTTCAAAACCCTTTGACGACTCCATTTTGGCTTTTTTTGTAAAAAAAGTTTTTTTAAAAGCGCCAAAAATTGTAACTCTTTGAGGGCGTTAGCCGGAGGTTTACATTTTTGAGGACGTCAGTCCAAGGAATAGGGTTTTAATACAGTTGCTGGTTTAGTTGATAAGTGGGCGGCGTGTCGCCGGGCTTATGAGCCAGGCAAGAAGGAAGATAAACCTTTTTGCGCGGCTCCCCTGCCCTTGAGTGAGTATGAAGTTTTCATGTTGGGATCATGAGTCAGCTGAATCATGAGGTTCTTTGGCTTTCTCAGACTGCTTCTCAATTTCCTCGCGGAGGGCCTTGCCCTCTTTCGTCATTCTTTCCCACTTCTTGGTGCTGTCATCCCGTAAGCCTGGGATGATGTTGTCAATACAAGTTAAGATATGCTCAATGAAACCCATCGG
>DAOUTV010000169.1 GCA_030668505.1 Desulfobacterales bacterium
CCCAAACCCCGCATAACCGGATGGTAAAGGAGCGTAGCGGATTTACCATCCGGGGGTACTATTGGGGCCGTAGTTAACTTTTTAACTTAGGTTTACCCAACCAGCGCAGGAAATAACGCTGGTGAAATATTGACATTTGCTCATTCCAACGCCCTGATTGCTTTCCCTAGTTGCTTTTTCACATATTTGAAATCAAATATATCATTTTCAATCTGTATCCGGCTACGGCGTCCTGAGCGCAATCGAAGGATCAGCTCTGTGAACCGCCTGGTCCGCCCAGGCGGATGCCAGGCCTGTCCCGCCATAGCTTTTATGCGACGGCGGATGGTGTGGGGGCTGAGGGAGAAGAACCCCCGGCTACCCGATTAGCCAGGCCACATAACCTGCCCATCGAAACATTCTGTCGCCTGCCTCCCGATCTTATTGCCTCGACGCTAACCCTCTCGTTTTTTACAGACTTCCTCAACCAACTTCAATATTCAGCCAGCCAACAGGCAAAGACCGGGTCCACAACGCGCCAAACATTGTTATGTTTCTCAATTAAGTCCAGTTCCTCCAGCTTCCTTTGGGCATATTGAATGCCGCCGACAGAAAGCTTATGGCGTGCCATATATTCGGTTGACAGTATTTTTGAATCCGGATCTGTTGCCAGGGCACGCAATAATGTAATCTGCGAACCAGTTAATCCCTGGACTGTCGCTTCATATCCATATCTCTCAGATGCTAGGAGTTTCTCAAAGCCAATCTCAATATCATCTTCATTTACAACCTTTCCGGAAACCTCGTATACATTATATGCCAATGCGTGGGCGTAATAAGGGTATTGCAAAATCTTGTTTGAAATGGCCTCAGCAGTACTTTTGGAACATTTCTTCCCGCCCTTTTTAAATTGGCCGACCAAAAAAGAGGTGAGTTCGTCATTGGGTAACGGGCTAAGCGGATACATAATTGCGCTTTGATAAAAAGGCCTGTTCCTCTGGTTAAAAATATCCAGAAGTATTCTCCGGCGGCTGCCGACAAAAAAGTATGATGCCTGATGTTCCTGGATATGTTTTCTGAGCACACCCTCCACCGGAGACTTCTTCAACTCTGTGATTTCCTGGAATTCATCGAACACGATATGTGCTCCTGCAGACTCACTGTGGATAAACACGCCAAGTTCTTCCAGCACCTTGTCAAGAAGATCTATCCCGGAGAGTTCCGTTGACACGGGCTCCACGGTTAAGGCAAAGCCGTTGTGGGGAGCCGGTTTAAACACAGGCCGAAATGTTTTAAACGTTTTGAGGTATCTTGCCCCCTTTTTTAAAAGAGATTCATGCCGGTGCAAAACGGAATACACGTTTTTTGCAATTCGGCCGGCAATATCATTTACCGACGTGACCATGAAAAAATCCGTATAAAAGGTAAAAAAGCCATCTTTTTCAAGACTCGCCTGCACTTGCTTGACCAATGAAGTCTTTCCGTATCTACGCGGGGAGAACAAAACCACATTCGTTCTATTACTTGCATGGGAAGAAAGTTCACGAAGCTCCTGGGTGCGATTACAGAAAGGAAAACGTGGAGGAATAAAGCGTAATGTAAATGGGTTTGGCATATTTCACCATTTCACCAGATTGAATTATTTATTATCAATAATTGGCTTTGATGAAAACGTCAAGCTTTTCCTTTCCCAAAAATTGAGAATAGATTACCATACCTGGATCTAAACCCGAAAAACACAACCCCCAACCTAGTCTTGAGAGACAGGTATTGGCGGAGGGCTCGCGTTATGTTCAACCCTAACGGCATATGGCCATAGTGTCAATAAAAATAAAGCTTTAGCTTGACTTTCCTGCTTACATTTCCTATGGTCCCAGCATGTCCTATAAGAAAATCCTGAAAAGGCTCTTCAGGATCAATGCACCCACTATTACTATTGGCATCATCGTGCTTGGGATGGTGGCCTATCTGTGGGGCGTGCCCTTCTTGGACCTCATGGAATTGAAAACGGTTGACCTGAGATTTCTTTCCCGGGGTCCTGTGAGCCCAGGGCCGGAAGTGGTCCTGGCAGTAATTGACGAAAAAAGCTTACAGGAACAGGGAAAGTGGATCTGGCCCAGGTCCAAATTTGCCCAACTGGTCAGCATACTGTCGCAAGGCGGCGCAAAGGTCATTGCCTTGGATGTAGGCTTTTTAGAGCCTGACAAAAACAGCACTGTTCAGGCGGTCAGTGCTTTTGAAGATGTGGTAAAAAACCTTGGCATAAAAGATGACAAGCTCAATGCTTATCTGAAACAAGCTAAGCAGCAGGCAGATAATGACCAGATGTTTGCAGAAGCCATCAAAGCCTCAAAGGCCAAGGTGGTGCTGGGGTACTTCTTTCAGATGACCGCAGAAGGTCTCGAGCACCTGGACGAAAACACCATCAAAGGCTATATTAAGGATGCGCGAACCTCACGCTACTCAATGATTCGGTACACATCAGATCAAGCCCAAAAGGTCCGGCTCCATGAGGCATTCGTCCCCCAGTCCAATATAGGGATCATTGCACGGTCTACCCGGTATTCAGGCTATTTTAACATGTTCCCTGATCGAGATGGTGCTGTCCGATGGGTCCCTTTGGTTCT
This sequence comes from Desulfobacterales bacterium, assembly GCA_030668505.1. Classification (GTDB taxonomy): domain Bacteria; phylum Desulfobacterota; class Desulfobacteria; order Desulfobacterales. The sequence goes on from DAOUTV010000169.1 coordinate 2,607, forward strand.
CAAATGTCAGAAGCACCTTTATGCTCCTCTTTCTGTGCAAGCCATTCGGGCTTATACGGGTCGCTCCCCTACACCTATTATAGATGACTACGGGGTTCAAAAGATAAAAATCGGCAAGCTTACAGCGCCCACAAACGAGCTCGGCAGCTTGATGGTCAACTTTCGCGGCGGCGGCAAGACCTTTCCACACATATCAATCACCGACATCCTCAACCACAGGGTACCCTCAGAGACTTTTAAGGATAAGATTGTTCTGGTTGGTGCCACCGCCATCGGCATATACGACATGCGCGTTACACCTTTTTCCAATGTATTCCCAGGCCCTGAGATTCATGCCAACATCATTGATAACATCCTGCACAACGATTTTCTTCATCGCCCTAACTGGGCAGGTTTTTATGACCTTGCGGCCATGGTTCTGCTCGGCCTTATCGTCGGTTTGGCGGTTCCGCGCCTCCAGGCCTTGCCCGGGACAGCTGTGACTATCGGATTACTCGTGACCTATGTACTCTTGTGCCAGTACCTGTTCACTCACGTAGGTGCCTGGCTGAACATTGTCTATCCCGTAGGCGTTGTCCTTGTCCTAACCTATATTTCCCTTACGGTTTATAAGTACCTCACCGAAGAGCGAGACAAAAGATTTCTTAAAGCTACGTTTTCAAGCTACCTTGCACCCGAGCTAATCGACGACATGTACAACAGCAAGACAATGCCCGAACTTGGGGGCGAAGCAAGGACCATTACTGCTTTTTTTACCGACATCGAAAGCTTTTCCACGTTTTCGGAAAAACTCACGGCCCACCAGCTAGTAGAGCTTCTCAACGAATATCTCTCCGCTATGACAGGTATTCTCATCAACGAAAAAGGCACCTTGGACAAATATGAAGGTGATGCGATCCTTGCTTTTTTCGGAGCGCCCATGGACCTTCATGATCACGCGCTCAGGGCCTGCCGGGTTGCTCTGGCCATGCAGAATAAGCTTGGCGAACTACGAGAGAAGTGGCGCAATGAAAAACAAGCTCCTGGTGAGCCGGACCGCAATACCAAGAATATGCCTCCTGATGAATGGATTCCGGGAGACAAATGGCCGCAGATTGTTCACAAGATGAAAATGCGTATCGGCATCAACAGCGGAGAGATTGTAGTGGGCAACATGGGAAGCTCCATACGCATGAACTACACAATGATGGGAGACCCTGTAAACCTTGCAGCCCGCCTGGAAGCAGCCGGCAAGCAGTACGGCGTTTACACATCGGTAAGCGAGCACACACTGGACTTAGAATTGAACGATAACGGCGAAAAGAAAAAAATCAGCGACATGGTTGAAGCCCGCATGATCGACAACATTGCCGTTGTGGGCAAGTCTGAGCCCGTCAGGGTCTACGAACTCTGCGCCATAAAAGAAGGTCTAACCGATCAGGAAAAACAGCTTTTTAAGATCTTTGACCATGGCATGCAGCATTACCTTAAAATGGAATGGGACGAAGCTATTGCCAAATTTAATGAATCCCGCAACCTCGAGCGGGTATCCGACGGCAATACTACACCATCTGAAGTATATGTTCAGCGCTGTCAAACGTTTAAAGAAAATCCGCCCGTAGCTCCCGGTGAACAATGGGACGGAGTGTTCCGTCTGACGAAGAAATGAGGTAGGCGTTCACAGGTTCAAAGTTCAGCGTTTCAGGGTTACAACCTCTGAACCCGTGAACGGTTACTAAATAAGACACGGAAGGAATATCATGAAACGTCTGGTTGAATATTTTGAAAAGCCCGGCCATCAAAACACCCAAGCCTGTATTGATATAGTTTGCAAATTGGTCCATGATGAGGGGTATAAGGACGTTGTAGTGGCATCCACCTCAGGTAAAACCGGTGCAATGGCAGCACGCACCTTGCAGGGTATGGATGTGAACCTGGTAATAGTCGCACACTCGGTAGGCTTCTTGGGGCCAAATCAGGATCAGTTTTCAGAGGATGCTTATCAGGAAATAATCCGACTGGGAGCCCATATATACAAAGGGACGATCTTGACCCACTCCATCGAAACTGCTCTGGCAAAGGAGTTCTCAGGGTCTTATCCCACAATCCTTGTTGCCAACACCTTGAGGCGTTTGGGCCAAGGGATCAAGGTTTGCTGCGAGATCGTTATGGAGGCGGCAGACGCAGGTCTCATTGCAGAAGGCAAAGAGGTGGTGGCCGTGGCAGGCACGGCCAAGGGAGCTGATACGGTAGCCATTATAAAATCAGCAGCCTCTAAACGTTTTCTGGACCTTTACGTGGCCCAGATAATTGCCAAGCCGGGATAAACCCTAATGTTGCATAAACAACACGCCTCAGATACTAAATAAGAAATAATGACAACAGGTTGTAGCAGTTTTGAGGCTTATGGAGAAAATCACTCCCGGCGATATGGTTGTTCAATGCTTTTTTCGGCCTGTTGTTTACCCTTCGGGAAAGTCGATGATACCGCATCTCCCGCCTTCCTTAAAAGTTCGGCGGACAGGCCTGCGTTGCTTGGCCCGCCGTAGCTCAGAGAGCGAAGGCGGCTCAAGGGTTCGGCGTAGATTAACTACAGCCTCGCC
>DAOUTV010000108.1 GCA_030668505.1 Desulfobacterales bacterium
AAGCGTTACAGTCTGTTTGGGTGCAACGTCAATTTTTGAAGGGATTCCATGATAGTTGCCGTGCTCTCCCGGTTGGTAGCGGCCATCCTTATTGACATCTATAAATGCGGCGATGTAGTGCGTGCCGGGAATAACTGAAAACAGGAAGTCGCCTTTTTCCGAAGCAATAACCTGGCTCTCAAGAACAGGGATGCCTTTTTCATCACGAAAGCGCAGGACAATAACAGCCCCTTTCTGGTCGCTGGTCAGCTTGATGTTCCCCTTGATAAAGCCAACGTTTTCGGTAATTTTTGTCTGCTCATGAATCTCTTTTAACGAACATCCTGGCACGGCAAATAAAAGGCAGCACAGGACCATTAGAAAAGGCATCATCTGTCTGTGAAGCAAAAGCAGTGAGCATCTCATCATTAATCCTTTTATCAGGTCATGGTTTGTGTGGGCATTGAAAAATTGCCCTTGCGGCGGCAGCGAGACTTTTGGTGATTTGTCCAACCATCTCAACATAATTGGATGAAGCCGAACGTTTGATATGAAAGGTTCACAATTCTTCCCGATCAGGCCTCTTAGTTCATCCCTATCTGTTTATCAGGGCAGGTTCGTCGGCGAGAGGCTCACCGGAAAGACTTGCAAGAAGTCACGATGTTACATCTTTAACATCGAATATCATGATTTTTTACGCCAATTTGGACCTGTTGTCAATACCGCTGAGCCCCAAACATCCAGCTTTGTAGAACACTTGCTCGACCTCCAACCCAATGTGCCGGCCGTTTTTACTTGCCTTTTTTCTGCCCATACTTTAAACGATTCGCGGGGGAAATATGGCTGTCCGGAAAAATAAAAGACCAAAGAGCTCGCGCAAATCTTCAAAGACGAAGCATGGGAAACGACTTCCTATTGTGATCGTGGCGGCCGCTCTCAGTGTGGTGGCGGCCGTGCTGCTTTTTTCCCTTGGGAAAAAGACCGAGGAAAAGATGGTTTCCCTGGTTCCCGCCCCTGTTGTGGAAGCCCGGTCGGATTTTGATAATCTTGTTGGCCGTTGGCGTCGGCCGGACGGCGGCTATGTCATTGAGATTCGGGGGGTCCGTGCTAACGGGGAGATAGACGCTGGCTATTTCAATCCGCGTCCAATCAATGTCTCCCAGGCCGAGGCATCCCACAAAGGCAACGCAGTCAAGGTCTTTATTGAGCTGTATGATGAGATGTATCCGGGCTCTACTTACGACCTGACCTATGATCTGCAACATGATGTCCTAAGGGGGACTTATTTTCAAGCGGCGCTGGGGCAGGCCTTTGATGTGATATTTGTCAGGACGAGGTAGATCTGGACGGCAATGAAACCCACGCAGCAGAATCATTCAGTGGCAGAACAGCTCAGCCTGATTCGACGTATCGGCTACTCCATATTCCCGGGAATGGCGAGGCAACGAGAGAAGCCTCGAGGCTACAGGCATTTCTTCAACACCCTGATCCTTCATTTCCGTCCCCGAGCGGTGCCGGAACGCACCCTCCGATTTACTCTGACCTGGGGGCTTGGTGGAATGGCCGTGGTCCTGGTCTTCATGCTGCTGGGGACGGGACTCCTTCTCAAATTTGCATATGAGCCCTTTCCGGGCAGGGCTTATGATTCCATCCTTCGGCTGCAGAATGAGGTTTTGTTCGGTCAGCTGATCCGAAATATCCATCACTGGAGCGCCAATCTACTACTAGTTGTTGTCTTTTTGCATTTCCTGCGGGTCTTTTTCACGGGTGCCTTTCATCCCCCGCGCCAGTTCAACTGGATTTTCGGTCTTGGCCTGTTTTTGACTGTCCTGCTTTCAAATTTTACAGGGTATCTTCTTCCCTGGGACCAACTGGCCTACTGGGCGATCACGATTTGCACAGGGATGCTCGAATACATGCCCTTTGTGGGCGCGGAAGTGCAGCACTGGATACGAAGCGGCAGGGAGATTGGACCCGCGACCTTATCCAATTTCTATGCGATCCACACCGCGATCCTGCCTGCCTGTATTATCATTCTCATGGCGTTTCACTTCTGGCGCGTGCGGAAAGCGGGCGGACTGGTCATGCCTCGAGGGCCTGACGAGGATGCCCCGTCCCGTGGTGAGACAGTTCCCACGATTCCTAACCTAATCCTGCGCGAAGTTGTGGTGGCCCTTGTTCTCATCGCAATCATCATGGCTTGGTCCGTGTTTTTTAATGCGCCCCTCGAGGCCAAGGCCAATCCGGGCCTGAGCCCGAATCCCACGAAGGCTCCATGGTATTTCATGGGGTTTCAGGAAATGTTGCTGCACTTTCATCCCCTGTTTGCCCTTTTTGTGATTCCGTTTCTCATTATGTTTGCCCTCGTGAGTATTCCGTATATACGTTATCCCGAGAGGACTGCCGGTGTGTGGTTTGTCTCCTTAAAGGGGCGGCGCATGGCGCTTGTGGGCGCCGTTGCCGGCACCATAGCAACACCCATAGGAATTCTCATAGACGAATACATGATTGACTTTGTGGCCTGGGTGCCGGGTGTGCCATCTGCAATCAGCAACGGAGTGATCCCACTTGCCATTATCCTTGCCGGCGCCTGGGGTTTCTACTCCATGACGAAGCGCAGGTATGCCGCTACCAAAGAGGAAACAGTTCAGATGATTTTCGTTTTTTTCGTGACCGCTTTCGTCATTCTCACGGTGACCGGAATCTGGTTCCGCGGAACAGCCATGAAGCTGGCGTGGCCGTAAAAATGACTAGTGGGATCAGGGGGTGGGTGTCAGGCACAAGTCATTATTAGACGCCATAGGGACTTGGAAGTGCTGAAATGGTAGGAACGGGATGAAGAAGGAAGTAAAAAAACAGATAAAAGATCAACCCGAATCTCCCCGAAGAAAGTTTTTAAGTAAGCTGTGGGTTGCGTTGGGAGTGCTTGCCCTGCTGGAGTTGGTCGGCCTTGTCTTGACATATCTTCGACCAGGGAAACCACGGGGAGTGGGCGATGCTGGAACCATTGTTGAGGCTGGTGCCATAGAGAAATTCCCCACCAATTCGGTTACGGCTTTTGTCAGAGGAAAGTTTTATCTCTGCCGACTGGAAGATGGGGGTTTCTTGGCGGTGTCCCGAAAATGCACGCATTTGGGCTGCACTGTTCCTTGGATGGCCAAAGAGAAGAAATTCGCTTGTCCCTGCCATGGGTCAGCTTTTGACATTCATGGGGAGGTAACGAGCCCACCAGCCCCCCGGGCGCTCGATATCTATCCGGTGGTTGTTGAGAACAACATTGTAAAAGTCAATACCGGCAGACCCATCAAAAGGTCAGAATTTCGGGCAGAACAGGTGGTCTATCCAACCTAACCACTTTCTCACAATGGACGCGACAGCTTGAAGGCATAACGGTTACCATTCATGAGACGCTGGAAGCTCACCGGACTTTTTGCCACCGTCGTCATCGTTTTGACGATACCTTTCTATCTCTTAAAGATAACCGTCATTCGTCCCCAAAGAGACAAGGTCTCTGTGCAACCCATAGCTGAATTTGTGGGCAGCAAGAAGTGTTTGGACTGCCACAAGAAAGAATATGACAAATGGTTGGATTCCCACCATGACCTTGCCATGGACGTGGCGAACGAAAAGACGGTTCTGGGAGATTTCGCCAACGCTGTGTTTGAGATGCACGGAGTCACGTCGCGGTTCTATCAAAAGGACAGTCGATATTTCGTTTTGACCCGGGGTCCGGAAGGTGAGATGGGTGAATTCGAAATCACGCACACGTTTGGCTGGTACCCCCTCCAGCAGTATCTCGTCCCTTTTCCCGGGGGTCGGTGGCAGTGTCTTCCTATTGCCTGGGATGTGGAAGAAAAGAAATGGTATCATCTTTATCCGGACGCACCGCCTGATTACAAAGACTGGCTCTACTGGACCAATGCCGGGCAGAACTGGAACGGCATGTGTGCGGAATGTCACTCGACAAACCTGAAAAAAAACTACAATGCGCATACTGATACGTATGACACAACCTGGTCTGATATAGACGTGGGCTGCGAGGCCTGTCACGGCCCTGGTTCACGCCATGTTTCATGGGCGGAATTGCCGGACATGGCCAGGCCGCAAGTGGAGAACTACGAGCTGGTGGTGAAAACGTCTCAACTTGGCTCCAGGGCTCTTGTGGAGTTATGTGCACCATGTCATGCCCGTCGAGCGGCATTGGGCGATTACACCCATGCGGAACCCGATCTGCTTGACAGCTTGCTGCCTTCACTTCTCACCGAAAACCTTTATTTCACAGATGGACAGATCCTGGAAGAGGTCTATGTTTACGGATCTTTCACACAGAGCAAGATGTACCATCGGGATGTGCGCTGCAGCGACTGCCACGATGTGCACAGCGTAAAACTCCTGAAGGAGGGCAACGATCTCTGTCTCCAGTGCCATCGGGCCGGTGAGTACGATACCAAGAGGCACCACTTTCATAAGAAGAAGGGAGAAGAAGGCGAACCTATCAAATCTTCTGATGGCAAGATGCTCTTTGAGGTTGGCACCGGCGCCGATTGTGTGCAATGTCACATGCCTGGCCGTAAATACATGATCATCGATTACCGGCCAGACCACAGCATTCGCATTCCACGCCCTGACCTTAGTACGAAACTGACTACCCCCAATGCATGTAACCGCTGTCACGTTGACAAGACCGACAAATGGTCAGACGAGTGGATCACAAAATGGTACGGTCCTGGCCGCAGGCCCCATTATGCTACGGTCATTGAGGCGGGGCGAAAGAGGCTGCCGGAAGCCCGTAAGGAATTGATACGGCTCGTAGGGGATCCTCTCTATCCCGTCATTGTTCGGGCTACGGCTCTATCCCTCTTGGAGGCATATCCCGGAGATGACACAACTCAGGCGTTCAAGACTGCGTTAGTGGATGATGAAGCCCTCATCTGTCGAACAGCTATCGACAGACTAAGCCTCGGAGACGAAAAGGCTCTCGCAAGGGTGATTGGGCCATTTCTCTACCATCCCGTCAAAGCTGTCCGCATGGAAGCTGCTCTAAGGTTAGCGGGAAGCCCTGCAAAGCAATTGTCTTCTGACCAACAAGAGATTTTCCGAGCCGCTCTTCACGAATTTGAAAGGTCCATGGAGTATTCAGCAGACTTCGCCTCTGGACGCTACAACTTGGGCAATCTCTATACTGCTCTGAATCGGCCGGAAGAGGCCATCCGGAATTACGAGGCTGCTATCAAAATTGATGATCTGTTTTACCCCGCCAAGGTGAACCTTGCCATGTTGTATAATGAACGGGGAGACAACGATCGAGCGGAAGCCTTGCTTCGTGAAGTAGTAAAAGCCTTCCCTAAGGTCTACGAAGCTAGCTATTCCCTGGGGCTTCTTCTTGCTGAAAAGAAGCAATATGGCGATGCAGCGTTGTTTTTGGAAAGGGCGGCTGAGGGAATGCCGGAGCGTGCCCGCCTTCATTATAATTTGGGGCTCTTGCTACAGCACGTAAACCGTGATACCGATGCCGAAGGAGCGCTGCTGAGAGCCCTAAAACTGGAACCCGACAACATGGATTATCTCTACGCGATGGCTGATCACTACATAAAAAGGGGGCAATTGGAAAAAGCAGAACACATCGCTAAACAAATGGTGGCAAAACATCCTGATCACCCGATGGGGCACCAATTACTCAAATCCCTGATGAGGCATCTCCATGACGAGTAGCATATGATCATAGGCTGCCAGGGACCCCCGATTTCCCGTGTAAATATCAACTGAAAATCCCCCGCAATTGTCATGAAAACCGCATCACAAATCTCCAAACGTCATCGCAACTCGTATTCTGGCAGACGCGACTAGACATAGATTGCCACTATCTGTGCCTTGTCGGCGAAATTCGGGAATAGAGACTTTGCTGCTATAATGCCAACATATTGAAAGACTTAATCATTTGTTACTAATGGGAGCAGAAAATAGATTGCATGTATTCATGCGCTTATCTGACTCTAAAAGACCGAACATTCACCGCCCGTTCGTTTCACTCACTTGAGGTTCACCCTGTTAAATAGTGAGTTGAATATAGCAAATTATCCAGATTTGAAGATAACCACACAACTGGTTTTGAGGTGTCACCTACAATTTAACAGGGCAAGGAGTGCGCTGAGAAATCCGTTTTTTCATTTGCCGGGAGATGGCGGCAAATGAAAACCAGCAGTCCCGCCTTTTGGCGGGATGTAAATTGCCCGCAGGGCCGAGCTTTTTTTCCTGATCGACACCTGCCCTGTGGAATGCGAAGCTTATTCCTCCGGGGTCTCCCGATCAGGAAAAACTAATTTCCCTCCGCGTTCTCCGCGTCTCTAACGAGCGTAGCGAGTGGGTGGTGAAGACATGAAATGCAAACAATTTAATGCTCCCCGTAGTA
>DAOUTV010000097.1 GCA_030668505.1 Desulfobacterales bacterium
GACCACGCCGGCCGACTTCGCCTTAGTAGCCTTGGCTACGAGCCGACTTCGCGCTCCGTCGCCATAGCGGCTTTGGCGCGTCGGAGACCAAAGCACTGGCTGCGAGCCGACTTCGCCATAGTAGCCTCGGCTACGAGCCGACTTCGCCATAGTAGCCTCGGCTACGACGGCTGAACGGCTGAACGGCTGAACGGCTGAAAAGGCGTGCACATTAACTTTAGCTCACTTTAGACACTTTAGTTCACTTTAGACACTTCTTTTTGTTGAACACAGCAACAATGTTCTGCCTGAAAAAACACGAAGTTAGCGCTAAGCGCCTAATAAGGAGGGGTACAGTGGCCAGGAAGAAACGGATTTCGAGAAAAAAACTCTTAAAAGAGCCGGATGAGTTTCTAACCTTTTCGGCCAGGGCCATCAGGTTTGTAGTCGATAATCAAAGGCCTGTTTTTGGTATCTTGATCGGGGTGGTTGTCGTTGTCTTGGCTTTTGCCGGGTTCAGGTATTTTTCAAACCTGTCCGAACGGAAGGCGTATGCCATGTTCGAACAGGGGCGTATGCACTATATGGCTGAAAATTCACAGGACACCAAAGCGCCGGAGCAGGAAAAAGCTGCCGAGCAATTTGAAAAGGTAATCACAAAATACCCGTCAACCGATGCAGCGCGGTTCAGTCTACTCATCTATGCAGACATGAGCTACCAAAATGGTGACTACCAGAGGGCCATTGAACTGTATCAAAAGGCACTCGATGCTTTTTCAGGGGAAGGCTCTATTCAAAAGCTTATATGGAACGGCCTTGCATATGCCTATGAAGCCCAAAAAGACTACAAGTCCGCCGCGGAATACTTTCAGAGGATAACAGAGACTCAAGATAAATTCATCAAGGGGGATGCCTGCTACAATCTCGGACGTACTATGGATGCCCTGAATCATCAAGAAAAGGCCCTTGAAGCTTACAACAAGGTGGTGCAGGCCCATCCTGACTCGGTCGGTTTCAAGATCGCAAATGAGAAGGTGCTCCGTCTGAAGGGTGCTACAGAGGCTTCGGAATAGTATGGGAGATATGGCTCGTGATCTATGATGAAGAGTTTGAGACCCTGCCACGGGAAGCCCTGGAAGCCATACAGCTAAAACGGCTTCAGCGCGTAGTTGAAAAGGTTTACGCCACAGTTCCATTCTATAAGAAGGCGTTTGATGAAAAGGGGGTCAAGCCAGACGATATCAGGTCCCTTGAGGACCTGCAAAAGCTCCCCTTTACCATGAAACAGGATTTGCGGGATAATTATCCATTTGCCATGTTTGCCACGCCCATGCAAAATGTGGTGCGCATCCACGCCTCCTCCGGTACCACCGGGAAACCAACTGTTGTGGGTTACACCCGCCGGGACATTGACACATGGTCAGAGCTTATGGCTCGTACCCTGGCGGCTGCAGGCACGCACAAGGGAGACATTGTCCACAATGCCTATGGCTATGGGCTCTTTACCGGCGGCCTGGGCTTTCACTATGGCACAGAGCGATTAGGGGCATCGGTTATTCCAGTCTCCGGCGGCAATACAAAGCGACAGGTGTTGTTGATGAAAGACTTTGGCCCAACGGTACTGACCTGCACCCCTTCTTATGCCCTTCGCCTGGCAGAGGTGGCCGACGACGAGGGCGTCGATTTCAAATCGCTGAAGTTCAAGGTGGGCGTTTTTGGTGCAGAGCCCTGGAGTGAAAACATGCGCTGGGAGATTGAAAAAAAGCTCGGCCTCGATGCAGTAGACATCTTCGGTCTGAGCGAGATTATAGGACCGGGGGTTGCGGTCGAATGTGTGGAGGCCAAACAAGGTCTCCATATCTTTGAAGATCATTTTATTCCAGAGGTTATTGATCCGGAAACAGGCCAGGTGCTTCCGTACGGGGAACCGGGAGAACTTGTCTTTACCACACTCACCAAAGAAGCCTTCCCGTTGATTCGGTATCGGACACGGGACCTTTCCACGCTGTATCGCGAGCCCTGCAAATGCGGCAGGACACTGGTTCGCATGGGACGCATCACTGGACGCTCCGATGATATGCTGATCATTCGGGGGGTGAACGTATTTCCCTCGCAGATAGAAAGTGTGCTGATGGCAAGAAAGGATGTGGCCCCGTACTACCTGTTGATCGTTGAGCGAAAAGGGCGCATGGACAGCTTGGGGGTGGATGTTGAGATCAACGAAGACGTCTTCTCTGGTGACGTGAAGGACCTTCAGCCCAAAGAACGAGAGATTGAAAAGGATATAAAAGACATGCTTGGGGTCTCGTGCAAGGTTCGCCTGAAGGCACCCAAAACCATCCAGCGAAGTGAGGGAAAGGCCGAAAGGGTTATAGACAAGCGTAAGCTATAGGATTATTGATTGATGGTCTCGTAAAAACTCTTTTCACCGGTCATTGCGAGGAGCGAAGCGACAAAGCAATCTCGTGATTTCAAACGGTTACCACAAATGAGATTGCTTCGCTACGCTCGCAATGACATCAAGAGGGACTCTTTACGAGACCGTCTTGATTGATGGCTTCGTAAAAAGTCGTCACTCCGGTGAAAACCGGAGTCCAGAGCCTTTTTAACTATCTGAATAGACTGGATTCCGGCTTTCGCCGGAATGACAAAAAATGGGATTTTTCGACTTTTTACGAGATCATTTTGATTGAGGATTTTAGATTTTAGTATCCGGTTTCTATAACGAGGGCCAATAGGGCCTTTGAACCTGAATCACCTTGTCAACTACAGGGGGCACCGCCCCCTTCTCAAAGGCCTCCAATTCGCCGACTGTCAAGATGCTATCCCCGACCAACTCCTTTAGGACAGCCCTTGCCGACTCTCTGAGCCCCGTGAGATTATAGCCTCCCTCCAAGGTAACAGCCACCCTTCCGGAAGCGTATCTCTCGGCAAGATCCATGATCTGACGCGTCATGGCCGCATAGCCCTTTGGTGTTACATACATCCCCCCGAGGGGATCATCCACGTATGTGTCAAAACCAGCGGAAATAAAGATAAATTCGGGTTTGAAGGCACTCACTATAGGGTAAAGGATCTGCTTGAAGATCTTGCAAAAGTCGCTGTCCCCGTATCCCGGCGACAGGGGAACATTGACGATTGAACCCATAGCATCCCCGTGGCCGACTTGCTCCAGGCTTCCTGTTCCAGGATAGTGGGGGTATTGGTGGGTGGAAAAATAAAGGACATCCGGATCTTTATAGAAAGTCCTCTGGGTGGCATTGCCATGGTGCAAATCCCAGTCCACGATTAAGACTTTCTGTACGCCATGGTTATTCATGGCATAGCGGGCACCCAGAGCCACATTATTGAAAAGACAAAACCCCATGGCCCGATCCTTCTCTGCATGATGCCCCGGAGGCCTGACTAAAGCAAAACCATTTTCTACGGTGCCGTCAAAGATCTTGTCCACGAGGGAAAACAGGCCGCCCACTGCTAATATTGCAGCCTGATATGAAAGTGGTGTGGTCTGCGTATCAGGATCAAGCGACACATGAGCTTTGCCATCAGTCCCTGCCACCCTTTCGATATAGGCGTGGCTGTGGACCAAGGATAGTTCCTCGTGGGTAGCAGGGCGAGGCGATATGGACACGAATTGTCCCTCCATATCCGCATCGTCCAGCATGTTATAAATGACCTCGAGGCGTTGCGGGCTTTCAACATGGGGAAAACCGACAAGGTGTTCTTTGTAAAGATCGTGGCGAACAATGCCTGTTTTTGACGGCATGGGCTCTCTCCTAATGGTAGCAATTCATGAATCCCAAAATGGCTCACAGGAGTGAGTAAAATCCGGCCTTTTTCAAAAAGCTATACTCTTACGATACACTTCAGTAGTGTCCAAGATAATATGATTTCTACTGAGACGGCTGTGTCGCTGTAGACATTCATAGGGGGAGAGTCTAAACTTATTGGAGTATTGGAGTGCTGGAGTGTTGGTTATTCTGTTTTCTCCACTACTCCAACACTCCATTACTCCAAGGTCCCTGTTTAAGTAAATGCAATTTTATCAATATTTACAGCCTGTTCTCGTTATATCGACCATTTGTTTTGGACAAGAATGGATAAACTTAATGTTTTGTGGGCGTGTGCCCGTGTCGTGGATAAGGAGATGCTTAGGGCTTGCGCAAGGAAAGAAAGGTTCTGTCAGTGCCGGCCGGCACCTCTGGGCCTAATCTTTCAAGTGGCACACAACTGGCCGCCACTTTGCTGGTTTGCTTTGGCCACACGCTCCAGAAACTTTTTAAACCAGCCCTTCTTTTTGCTTTGTTTCGATTTTGTTGAAGTCTTACTTTTTGCCATGACTCTCCACTTTTACAAAACGAGTGCTGCAACAAGGTTTACAACACGAGAAAAGCCAATTTCTACACAAAATACTATTATTGGTGTAAATTGTCAACTCCAAAGAGCCCTTAACGGCTATTGTTCTAGCCTTACAATGTGGAAGTTTTCGGCTTGACAATGCTTGGAGAGAAGATTACAGGAAATGGTCATTATGACGAACCTTGGATTGCCCATCTCAGTCGCTTAATCCAGGAAGGTATCTACCATGAGTACCAAAGAACATAAGGCCCATGCTCCCAAGTCGCTTATACTTGCCATTCTGACCGTATCCAGCACCCGCAGCCTTGCCGATGACAAGAGCGGGAACTGGATAAAAAAACGGGCCAAGAAGAAGCACAAAGTCGTTTTTCACAAAGTTATCCCTGACAATAATGATATCATCGCAGATACGATCCGGACAGTCATTCAGGAGCACGGCCCCCATGTAATCCTGGCAACCGGAGGCACCGGGATCAGTCATTCTGATGTGACTATCGAGGCAATCCGACCCATGTTCACCAAGGAGCTCACTGCCTTTGGTCCCCTTTTTGCCCAGTTGAGCTATGAGCAAGTCGACTCGGCCGCTATTCTGTCCCGAGCCACAGCAGGCGTGATCGGTCAAACCCTTGTCTTTTGCATACCCGGCAGCCTCAAGGCTTGCAAGCTTGCCTGCAAACAACTCATCTTCCCTGAACTAGGGCACCTCGTTAAGCACGTGCAGCAAGCATAGTGCCGGTCAATGGATAACCCAAGAGCGCCCTGTATAGTGATCCGTTTTCCTTGACAAACAAGCTGATATTCTCTATAGTCCATAAGCAAGTTCTCATGAGTTAAAAGCGGCCCCTCATCTACTTCCGGGGGCAGCCTAAAGGCCCTGCGACAGTGACTGGGGATCCGATTAAAAGTAGTACAACGTTTCACCCGTATGGGTGCCCCAAAATTCTTGATAACCGCTCAAAGGGTTAAAGGTCTCAGTTTGATAACCGACATCTTGAGAGGACTGCGATGAACAGAATCGGGAGAATCGTTGCAATAGGCGTGGCGCTTGTAGCTGTTCTGGTTGTAGTCGGCCAAGCCGAGGACCGTTTGGACACCGTCTGGGAGAGCTGGGAGATCCGCAAGCGCGTGGCGCTGGATAAAGTCAGCGGCATTCCTGAAAAGATCCTGAAACTTCAAAAACTGGAAAAGGTAAAAACCCCTTCCATCGAAACCGCAGTCGATATTGCCTTAACGGCAGCGCAGGAGGAGGCACGGCCTTTGGTCGACACCATATTCCACAAAGGCAGGCGTCTAACCGTTCCGGATGACTTCAAGACAATCCAGAGTGCGATAGATTCCGCCAAGCACGGCGATGTCGTCGTCGTCAAGCCCGGCACATATTATGAATTAATCGTGATGAAGGACGGCGTGAAGCTCGTCTCGGATTCGGCGAGGGGAGGCGACTGGCTTGTAACCGTTGAGGGGGCACGGTTGAAACTTCCACGCCGGACACTGCGCACCGTCATCGATGGTTCAAAGTCGAAACCATCTCATCACGGCATGATTGATTTCAACCCGGGCGTGGGCCGCAATACCGTCGTCGACGGCTTTACCATCCAGAATCTTCCCAAGCAGGACCACCACATACCCGGACACGCCCACGCTATCAATGTGCGGGGCGCGAGTCCTGTTATCGTAAACTGCAATGTGCGAAAGAATGGAAGCACAGGCATCGGCAACCACGTAGTGTATGCGGATCAGGAAAAAAAGAGTTCAGAACGCGACTTCAGATGGGCGAACGTGAAGCACTGGACCGAGGCGGTAATCTACCACAACATTATAAGCGACCATCTGGGGCTGGGTATCGGGTGCAACCATTTCTCCTCTCCTTACATCCTAGGCAACGAGGTCCTGCTTAACAATGACGAGGAACTGGGCGACAAGCCCTCGCCGGGTATTGGGGTCAAGCATGGCGCGGCACCCTCGATCATCGGCAACATCATCCACGATAACCCAGGTGGCGGAATCCTGAGCAAGGTTGGTGACCCACAGGGCAAACATCCAATCGACCGCCCAGCACATCCTACGGTCGCCAAAAATGTGGTGTACAACAACGGAAAGCTCCGGCCGGCCATCTCATGCAATGGAGTCGGATCGATGCAGGAGCCCGTCCGGTTTGTCGGAAATTTCGTGTACGACGCAGGCCACGCGGGCATTGGGCTTTCGAACGGCTCGGTCGGTATTCTGGAGGAAAACATCGTGTCAGGTAGCGGTGGCCCCGGCATTGCGGTCAATGGCGCCACCGCGCTCAAGCTCAACCTTAACAAGGTCACAGGGGCGAATGCCCCAGGATTCCACATTATAAACGGAGCTAAGATCCTTGAGATGGTAGGCAACGCGGCCTATTCGAACCGGGGCCCGCGGTTCAAGCTGCGCAA
>DAOUTV010000087.1 GCA_030668505.1 Desulfobacterales bacterium
CCGGGGATCGAGTTTTTTGACTTCACATGACGACCGTTGTCTTGCGGAAAAGGGCCAGTTATGGATGGAAACTAGCTCGGAAATCTCTGTGGGCCTGCATCCGCGTCAGGTGGATAAGGAACTGACGAGAGAATTTCAACCTGTGATCAGATACAAGGAGTAAATCATGCTTTTTCCGGACTATAGGGCGAGGCGCTTGCGGCAAAACGAGAATTTCAGGCGCATGATACGCGAGACAAGGCTATCGGTTGACGACCTGATCCTGCCCCTGTTTTCAGTTGAGGGCAAGGGAGTTAGGAAACCCATCCCCTCAATGCCCGGACATTATCAACTCTCCGTGGACAAGGTCGTGAAAGAGGCCAAAGATGCACGTGATATGGGTATCCCAGCCGTGATGCTCTTCGGCATCCCGGACAAAAAAGACGCCTTGGCTAAGTCGGCTTACGCCAAGAATGGAATCGTGCAAAGAGCGGTAAGGGCACTGAAGGACAAGGTCAAAGATCTGGTGATCATAACCGATGTTTGCCTGTGTGAGTATACCGATCATGGGCACTGTGGCGTTGTGCAGGAGGGTATAATAAACAACGATGCGACCCTCGATCTTTTGGCGCGCACAGCCCTGTCCCACGCTCAGGCAGGCGCGGACATGGTAGCTCCTTCTGATATGATGGACGGTCGTGTAGCCGAAATACGCGATGCCTTGGATGAAAACGGTTTTGAGTCCACACCCATCATGTCCTATGCTGCCAAATACTGCTCTGCCTTTTATTATCCTTTCCGTCAGGCAGCCGAGTCAGCTCCAAAATTCGGGGATCGCCGTTCTTATCAGATGGATCCTGCCAACAGCTTGGAAGCGATCCGCGAGGTGACCATGGATGTGGAAGAAGGCGCTGACATTATAATGGTAAAGCCTGCGCTCGCCTATCTCGACATCATCTGCCGGGTTAGGGAAGAAATCGATCTGCCGGTTGCGGCCTACAATGTTAGCGGCGAATTTGCCATGATCAAGGCGGCCGACAAGCTTGGATGGCTTGACGGCAAACAGACAATGATGGAATCCCTGATTGCCATCAAACGGGCGGGCGCTGACATAATTCTCACCTATTTTGCAAAAGAAGCAGCAAGGGAGTTGGGCAGATGACTCACCCGGGAGGCAAAAATCCGGAATCAAGCCTCCGCCTTATAGCCTGGGAGGTCACCCGCAACTGTAATCTTTCCTGTATTCATTGCCGTGCTGCTGCCTCGAAAGGGCCATACCCGGATGAGCTGGACACAGATGCGAGCCTTGGCCTGCTTGACCAGATCAGTAAGGTTGGCGACCCTGTGGTCATCCTCACCGGCGGGGAACCTCTTTTGAGGCCGGATATCTTTGAGCTTGCCCGACATGGCACTAGAAGGGGGCTTCGAATGGTAATGGCCCCCAACGGCACTCTCATCACTGAGGCAATTGCTAGAGAAATGGCAGAGGCTGGTATCCAGCGAATCAGCATCAGTTTAGATGGGGCTACAAAAGAAAGCCACGACCGATTCCGCCAGGTGGATGGTGCTTTCGAAGGGGCGCTCCGTGGCATCAAGTGGGCCAAGCAGGCTAACGTCGATTTCCAAATCAATACCACGATCACATTACAGAATCTTGAAGAGATGCCAAAAATCCAGGAGCTTGCTGTGAAGTTAGGCGCCGTAGCCCATCACATCTTCTTGCTGGTCCCAACAGGACGGGGAAAATATATAGTAGATCAAGAGATTTCGGCTCAGCAGTATGAAGAGATCTTGAACTGGTTCTACGACCAGAGGGACAAAGTGTCTCTCCAGTTGAAAGCCACCTGCGCTCCCCACTATTACAGGATCTTGAGGGAACGTGCCCGAGAAGAAGGAAAGGCTGTCACATTTAAGACCCACGGGCTGGATGCCGTAACTCGCGGCTGCCTGGGCGGTACCGGCTTCTGTTTTATATCGAATACCGGCATTGTTCAACCGTGTGGTTTTCTGGACATCAACTGCGGCAACGTAAATGAGACACCCTTCGGGGTCATCTGGAACGAATCGGAAGTATTCAAGACCCTTAGAAATTACAACAACTTGAAAGGTAAATGTGGCAAATGCGAGTATCGGAAGGTCTGCGGGGGATGTCGTGCCCGGGCCTATGAGGCCACAGGCGACTATCTTGCCGAAGAACCTCTCTGTCTGTACCAACCGAAAGGCACTTGACTCTGCCTTGACCCTGCATTTTCTCCAGTCTGCAATGTGTGCGAGGATGTTTTCATGGTCAGAAAACCGACCTATAAAGAACTGGAACAAAGGATTAAGCAGTTAGAAAAGGAATATAATGAGCGCAAGCGGGCCGAGGAGGCATTGCAACAGCATACACATGATCTTGGCGAGCGAGTCAAGGAACTGAATTGCCTTTATGGCATTTCTCATCTTGTTGAAAAGCAGGAAATTGCATTAGAGGAAAAACTACAGGGGACCGTTGATTTCATCCCGCCGTCTTGGCAGTACCCTGAAATCACCTGTGCGCGTATCGTGTTGGAAGATCAAGAATTCACGACAGACAACTTCAAAGAGACAAACTGGAAGCAGGCAAGCGACATCGTTGTGCATGGCGAACGGATCGGTACTTTGGATGTCTGTTATTTGGAAGAAAGACCTGAAAGTTATGAGGGGCCTTTCTTGAAAGAAGAGAGGAATTTGCTTAACGTTATTGCTGAGCGATTGGGATACATTATCCAACGAGCCGAGGAAGCTCTACGTAAGAGAGAAAAGGAGTTGTTGCCGCAGTCTAAGCATCTTGAAGAAGTTAACACTGCCTTGAAGGTTTTGTTGAAACAGAGGGAAAACGATAAAAGAGAGCTTGAAGAAAACGTGTCGTCCAACGTGAAACAACTGGTCGTTCCGCACCTTCAAAGATTGAAAAAGAGCCGATTGGATGCTAATCAAAGGACCCTTGTCAGCACCATGGAATCAAATCTAAACAATATTGTCTCTCCGTTTACTAGAAAATTGTCGTCGAAATTTGTTGGCCTAACTCCCATGGAAATTCGAGTTGCAGATCTTGTCAAGGGGGGGAAAAGTAACAAAGAAATAGCAGAATTATTATCCCTTTCCATGAATACGATCTTGTTCCACCGATTCAACATACGAAGAAAGCTCGGATTGAAGAACAAAAAAATCAACCTTAGATCCTACCTCTTATCCCTCGCTACATAGTGGTATTTACCCGCTATTGTGCCGCTACATTATCAACTTGACGGTTGAATTATCTGACGATAATAGGAAACGCTTAAGTATGGTCCTATCTACTGTACTGTGAAGCTTGGCCAATACTGAATTGAACACCACCGGACCAACGGAGCGCAATAAGGCGTTTCATAGGCTATGCAGCCCTAATTAGTGCCTGAACGAAAAGTCATATTCAGGCAAAATCCGAATATCGAAATCCGAAATCCGAAACAAATTCGAATACCAAATGACAAAATGACCAAAACTAATACATTGAAAATTCGATGTTTTTGTCATTGGAGCATTTTTATTTCTGTCATTGTTTCGGATTTCGTGCTTCGGATTTCGAATTTTTGACCGAAAAAACATAGGTTTTCGGTCAAGTACTAATTACAAGTATCGACGTGCTAAAGGAGGCGTTAACTGTTTTCGGAAGATAGACGGTTATTTTGGCCAACCTGATTTTGCTTGGCGCCGCGTAGTATCTGGAAAGCCACGGAACCTGTAGCGGAGAGAAATTTGAACGTGGACAATATAATCATCTTAACCGGTGATTCTGAGGTAGATGAAAGGTTGACTACATCTCTTAGGGTGTTGTTTCCCGAGTGCAAAATCCAGGTCCTTTCGAACCTCGAAGAAGTTCCAGTACCTGCAGAGCCTGCCTACGGAGACAATAGAGGAAGGAAAAGCGGCAAACATTTTGATTGTCGATGATCGACCATACTTCCGCGCCCCTCTCTGTTTCGCAAGAAGAAGGCATAAGGAAAAGCAGGGGTAAGCGCTATCCTCGTTTGCGGAAGTCATCCTTGATGGCCATAGCTAATGTACTCAAAGGTGAACATTTAAAGCCATAAGGAGCATACTATGTGGTGCAACGAGTGCAAGAAGAAACATACTATACCAGAGTTTTGTAAAAGATGTGGAACTTGTCTCCTTGGCGAGAATGGTTACCAGCACGGCGATGTAGAGCACTGCATTCGACTTGTGACATGCTTAGAGTGTTTTGCATTTAATACCATAGAATATGATACTATTGAACATCATGCCGAAAATAGACCTCCGACAGTGCAGGAATTGGAAAAAACATTTAATGAATATTGGGAAGCTGACGCTGAGGCAAACAGAGGTAATGATTATAACATTTTTGACTTGGGAAATTCACTTAGAGACCTATAGAAATTCGTAAATAGGTGATGGCGGAAACCTATTCTACGATAATGATCTCATCGCCCCTGATCTTTGCCCACTCTATGTTCTTCTTGTTCTCCTCACGGTATTTTGCGTTCATCTCTTGAATATGTGCCATCTCAATCTCGTTTTTGCATTCCTGGCAAAAGTACCTATAACTAGAGGTTATCTTCATATCGCACCTACATGTATCACACGTAACTTTCATCTTCTGCCTCCTGTGCTTGATGTAGCCTGCATAAACTGAATATTTGGTAACACTTTACGTGTATGAAAAAGACCCGTTTTGTGAACGACATTGAGCAATTTTGGAAAACGATTCATGAAGAGCGGAACGTCAAAATCACAAATTGTTTGAGGGCGTTAGCCTGAGTTTTTGCGATTTAGTGGAGCGATTCATGAATCCCAAAATGGCTCACAGGAGTAAGCAAAATCTAGCCTTTTTCAAAAAGCTAAACTCTTACAATATTTGCACTTTTACCATCATTGAAATATTTTGTCAAAACAAGTGCTATCCATTTGTATTTAGGATAATTGTATCAGTTCAGTATAATGGAACCTTGACCCAGACCGGCGAACCATGAGGTACTGCTTGTAATAATATATAACCGTTTTTGAATAAACCACGAGGCGCTTCATTGGAGTGAAGATGTGCCATGAAACCATCCAAGCCTTATGACACCTATCAACCTTTCAAAAACCTCAAGGCCCTTCTTGAAAAAAACTTGTTCCCGATAGCTCCTCGTATAAAAGGGCCGATAGCCGGTCGATTTAAACCCGCCGAGTCGAATCTTGAGGATGAAAAAAGGCTTTTTCAAAAGGCAATGGCAGGCGTTGAACCCATTCTCCGCGAGCACGCTGCGATTGCTGCGACCAAGTCAAACCCCTCAAAGGTCTCGGACGAGGATCCGGATGCCGAAGCCCTGACACGGTTGGAAAAACTAGTGAGGTGTGGAGAGGGTTTCGCTGTCTCTGACACTCCAGAATATATGGAATGGATCGGCTACGGAGTCAACCCCGATGTGGCGAAACGTCTCCACCGGGGTGACTTTTCGATTCAGGCCCATATCGATCTGCACGGGCTCGGGGTGGAACCGGCACAGGAGGCCTTTGAGCGGTTTCTCAAGGAAGTCCTGTTATCTGGAAAAAGAGCTGTATTGATAGTACACGGCCGTGGCCTCTCTTCTTGCGAAGAACCCGTACTGAAAACTAGAGTCAAGGAATGGCTTACGTCTGGACGTTGGCGAAAATGGGTCATAGCCTTCACCAGCGCAAGGGCCTGTGACGGGGCAACCGGAGCCACTTATGTCTTGTTGCGGCAGCGGCCTGCCACAAAACGCTGCCGGAAGCAGCACCCTATGAACCACGGGAGGTGAAGAAAAAACTCTGTTTTTTCAGGCAGAAACGCCATATATAGTGCCCTCGCAAAAAAAATATACAATATTTAGTTGACTTGATAAAACAAACATGATATTAAATTGTGATTAATGGTACTGCTTTTTCCTTAGATTGAGCTAAAATTACGTGTAAGGGGAACATATGCTTAACATCTTGTTTGTTGATGACGAAGGTGCAGTTTCTGATGTGCTAGGGCAAATCTTGACCCGACTCGGGCACCGCGTTGAAATTGCCTCGAACGGCCACGAAGGTCTTCGAATGTTTGATAGCCGAGTCTTTGATCTGGTGATTACAGACATCCTTATGCCCGGCATTGACGGGCACGGTGTGGCACGGCACATTCGCAGCTCCGACAGAGCCTACATCCCAATTATTGGTATTTCTGGAACCCCATGGTTTCTTGATGGTGATGTATTTGATTTTGTCCTCCCCAAGCCCTTCAGCATACAAGCCCTTACAAATGCCATCGATGACGCCATGGGAAAAGGATCAAAACCCCAGACACTCACAGAAAATCAGGAGCAAGGCCACAGCCTCCATGGCGTATCGACTTCCCCTCTTCTTGCCACATGAAGCGCTGCCGTTAGAAAAAATCCTGGCCCTTTAAGCGGGCACCATTTCATATTTGATACTAAATAGTGCGTTAACAAGAAAGCCCGTGACTGCTGTGTCGGCCTTTACACCCCGCAAAATCCTGGTCTTTTTGGATTGTTTGTAATATCATTTTGACAGTCACTGAACCCGTCCAGATACTTAGAAGCTGTTTCAAAACTCTTTGACGACTCCATTTTGGCCTTTTTTGCCAAAAGTTCTTGGCGAAGAGAAGTGTTAAAAAATTGTAACTGTTTGAGGGCGTTAGCCCGAGTTTTACAATTTTAGCGACCCGACCATAGAACTTTCAAAAATGGCCAAACAGACCAAGGAAGAGGGTTTTGAAACAGCTTCTAGTGAAAATCAAAGGGACCACGAAAAACTGTGATGCGTGCTGTAGTCTGGCTACAGATTTTTATCATATCCATTCTTCTTGGGTATTCTACCTACTCCCTTTTTAAGGGCAATTTTGAGCAGGCGTTTTTGCCTTACCCAATATTGATAATATATTAC
>DAOUTV010000066.1 GCA_030668505.1 Desulfobacterales bacterium
CTGTCTTGTAGAAGAGTGCGTACAAATAGCCCTCCCCTTCGAAGGCGCATGCGTCGTCGTCAGGCTCAAATGTTGTAAAAGTGATAATTCCGCCAAGGACGGTCGGCTTGCTAAAGCACCGTTCACCGCCTGTGATATTTAGAATCCAGCCGTCATAGTGCTTTGGGTCATCAGTATCGGATGTTGTCTGCTTGATGTCTTCAACAAAGTCATCAAATAGTGTATCACCAACATCGACCCCATCGTCGACTGTGTCAACCATACGATCTGTAAAAACACTAAAAGTGGTTACGTCCAGGAGGTTGGTAGAAGGAACCGTAACGGCCGACGTGCATGTATCGAAGTCAATAGTCAGATCTGTTGTGTCGGAATCTGCGTCATAATCAATCCAATCAATCGGCTCTTTTACACCAACCAGGCTCTGAGTGTCAGTGTTTGCCTTGTCGTTCTCATGATAGAATTGTCCTGTGCCAAAATAGATCCACAGCCTGCCGTCGTTGTCTTGCGATGCTGACGGCGCAGTGGTGATCGGTTTCGTGTTGCCCAAAGAGACAAGAGGGGTTTTAGTCCCTGCCTCGTTTGCACCTACGCAGCTTATACGCCACATTGTTCCCTGGGAACACCCTATGTAGAAGACATCCGGCGTGTAGGTGCAGGTCGTGTCGACGCATTGCGAAGCATTAATGTCGGTATCCACGGACATAACATCTCCCATTGCTGAGTAGTTGACGCCTCCCAAGTTGGTTTCAATGGGCGAATTGTTAGGCTGCGTGCCTGAAGCGAGCTTGAGCACATAGGTTTTTCCAAGCTGGGTGCTGGTCCCGTCATAGTCTGTGGGCCCGGAACCAAATGCAATCCACCAGTCATTGATGCTGTGATCAACGTGAACAACAGCAGGATACGAAGTTGTAAAACCGAGATTGGGGTCCGTGAACTCCCACAGCAAGGAAGGAGGAGACTCCGGATCGGTAATATCGAGGGCAAAATATGCAGACCCAAAGGATATTTCCTTGTCTTCTACCGTGTCACCGTCCCAGTCGCCAATCTCTGTCTCTCTAACCACTATTGGTCCGCCTCCGAAGCGCATGCCGCAAAACAGTACTGTCCCCCATCCGCCGGGATGGACAGCATCATCTGCGAAAATCTTCGCATCAATTACCTTCGGCTTGAGATCTACATAATAGACATGAGTGTAGAGGGGGTCCTTCAGCCATCGGAGGTGGGGCAAGAGGTTATAGGGGATGTACGCCCAGAGTTCTTCTCCAAGGGCCGGTGTTGCGCCGCTATAAGAAGGGGTGTCGGGTCCGACCTCAAATTTTGCATTGGCTTCATCATAAAAACCTGCATTAAAGGCGTGCAGCATTCCGTCATTGGCCCCTACGTAAATAACATTGCGTCTATTGGCGTGTTTGTTCTTAAAGGTCTTATAGCTTGCGTCGGAATATAGGAACTCGTACTTTTCCTTGGGTCTTGCTATCACGGTAGGGGTGGAATATATGATGTCCCCCAGTTTCCACACCCTGTTTGTGCCATCAATATCGATGGTCCGGCTCCGATAGCCGGTTTGATCAGTGCCGCGAATCCAGTTGATCAACTTTGCCGCTTCCGTGATATCCGGTACTCCCAGGTATCGCTGCAGGTCGCTTGCGCTGCTGTCATCAAATGTTATATATTCACCGCTATCTAAATTAGTACCACCAGCTACGGCCCCATCATTGTTTTCATCAATCCAGGTATAAATATTACGGGTGCTCGCTGTTCTTTCGGCAAGCATCTTGCCGCCCTCCCACAAATATTCTATCTCATCTATCTCTATGAGTGTCGGCGAGCCATCCGCCTCTCCGTCGCTGTCAGAATCACTATCTCTATACGCCTTGGTGCGGCCTGCGCTCGGGTCAAAGACAAGTGTTATTAGCTTGTCTGTCGACAAATCAAGCGTGAAATTCCCGTTAGTGTCTTCTCTCATATTTCCGTACTGATCTACAAACAAGCTATGAAGTTTTCCTATCCACTCAATCTCGGTGCCGTTATCGTCTTCATAGGTCACATAAAACACCGCCTGATAGAGCGCTCCTTCACCCCTTCGGGCAGCAGAAACGACTGAGGCCGCAGTTCCTGACGACGCTCCGCCGAGAATCGCCTCAAAAACCTCTCTGAGCTTAGTCTCCAGCTCGGCAATATTCGTCGCCTGATAGAGCGAAACCACCGCTCCCGGATCGGCCACTGCCCTTCCGTTGTCGGCGGCATTTTCTAATAGAATTTCAGGGCTGCACTCATCACCACTCCCGGTCGAACGCATGGAGCCTGCAACAACAAGGTATGTGGTAATAGGCTGTTTGGGCTTGCCATTTACAAGTTCATTTCCTGCGGGGTAGATATTAGTCCCTTGCTTGGCGTACCAGGTAAGATCGTCTAAAAGCGGACTGCTGGACAGAGAGCCGCATGTAGCAGGATCTGGATCTGTGTCCGTATCAGTTTGGACCGATGCGACAAAAGTGCTTACCGTACTAGCCGTGTCCGCGGTTGAAGCGCCGTCTGTTATAATCAGAACATTGTTGGCTTGACACCACTCGGTGACCGGATCAGTTCCGACGGAGAAATCAAGCGGGTCCAGTCTGCGAGCGCTGTTCTGTGTGTAATAGCCTATGGCGTTGTACATAGCCTCAGCTATGGGGGTCCATGCAAAGGCATCTATATCGTTGATATCAGCGACTAAAGTGGCTGTAGCAGAACCGATGTCGGATGTAACTTGCGCGCCGTCGCGATTCGACGCATCAGTACACTTATACAGGACGTAAGGGTCAGGTTGAGTGCACTCGCTTTTGGATCCTTCATCATTAAAGCTCATGACACCCATGTGTGCTTCACCGGCATATTCCTGAATAATCCCTGTGGGGGCTGTAGTTTGCTCCACGTAGCCCTTGATCACCACCAGAGGGTCGCCTATTTGGGCAACAACTCCTGAGTCGATGAGCACGGCAGGGATGTTCCAGAACGTGCCTGTTGCACTCGCCTGGTCGGTTGGATCAACGACTTCGGGAATTTCAAGAAGACCGCAATAGTCTTGTAGGGCCGTCTCGATGCACGTATCAATATCAGCATATCCAGCAGCGTCCCACCCCGCTGCACTAGTACCGGACCATTCCCACTTTTGACAACATTCAGGATCAGGTGCTACAAAAGGCTTACAAGCATTCGGATTCTTCCATTGCGTACATATCATTGAGCCCACACCCGGCGACCAACAACGGCCGACATAACCGGCCGGGGGGTCATCAGGGCTGTCAGGATCGACGTCCCACGCTCCAAAGCATACATAGCCGCGACTGTCGGTCGTAATGTCCCACGGATTTATAGGAGGCGCGGCCGTATAGAGGGCCTCGCAAGCAGGCTTTATAGCCTGAATCGGTCCGGCGCCGGGCGGCCATACATTAGGAGGCTTTGACGCATACCAGCAGTTGTGAATAGCATGGTTGAACGCCGCCATGTAGTTGGATACATCTCCTAGATTTACACCTTCAGTGTACCCCATACAATCGTCGATATAAACCTTTAGCTGGCCTAGGTTAAGAGTAGTAACCCCTGTCAACATGTCAATGGCGTCTTGACATCCGGTGTTATCAAACCCGGTCGATGTGACCGGAAATATTTCAATATAGGTTACATTGTAGTCATCCCACGGTATGTTATCATCGGCAACCCCGGTGCCCGTTGCCGTGCCGTCAACGGGCGTTATATACATCTCTCCGTTATGACTCACAATATCATTGGCCGTATACGATGCGCCGAGGGTCCATCGGGTGCGGGTGTATGCCTCCCAGCTTACGCCCGTGTCATCGACAACACCATACCCGCTTGATGTGCCGCTGCTGGTCGCTCTATAAAGGTCGCCCATGTCGGTTACAATATCCCCTATTACATAGGCAGTCGCATCTTTCCAGGGTGGAAAAGTCTCTTCCTTTGGCCCTCCTATGCCCAGGGTCAGGTAGAAGGTGTTGGAACTCGCATCCAATACCGCTATTTTTTTGATAAAACGCTTGTCAAGGCAGCCTCTTGATTCCATGACAAGCCGGTCGTTTGGTGCTCCATAAGTGCCGGTTGTTTCAAGTTTGCCGCCGGTTAGGATCTTTTTTTCGATGTCAAATTTTGAAGCCATTGCCCAGTTGATAAAATTTCCCTTTGCAACAAATGCAGTCACAACATTTGGGGTGACGGTCTTGTCTATGGCGATACCGACGTCGCGGTCGGTGGTGCTATTGGCGTATTGCGTGCCCGTAGCCCCGATCAAGAAGGCTGTTGCAAGAGCCTCGGTTGTAGCTTCAAATTGCATGTCCGTCTCATCATACTTATAATAGGTCTCCGGCTCACAATAGCCGGCATAGGTATTTGTCGGGACGTAGCTGTCGTCGTAACAATTCTCCTGATTGTCAATATAGGCCAGGTCGTACATACTGGCAGAGTTGTCAATAAGGAGAAGCAAATTCGGGGTCACAGAGGCGGTCAGAAATGGCGGGAGACTGTGGTAGTCACCCATGATGGCAACACCCAGTGCCCCGGAAGCCATTGATACAATAAGAATCAATGAGAATGTCAGACTATATGCAAGCTTTTTCATGGTTAACCTCCTGCAAGGGGTCAGGCCTTGACATTTGACACAATACCTTATCTTAGAACAGCCTTGCTCTTTGCAACTTTCAGGGGTTGTGTCAAATGTCAAGGCCTGACCCCTATTGCGCTGAGTACCTATTGCGGTATCAGTCTGTATTCGACCACCACTCGAGAAGTGGCACCGGCAGGTCCATAACCGATGCTGTCTATCTCATAAAAATTTTGTAGTGAACTCGACGTTCCCGCCCCCTCATAACCAGCGCCGAATTCTGCCGCAGCGCCGGGAAGGGGAGCTGTGCCGAGCTTATCAACATCGGCACTGGCTAATAATGAACCTGTCATCTCCACATCAGGGCTGTTGTCACATGCGGTATCAGGATCTGAAAGGGCCTCCATCAAGAAGTCACCATCATTTATTGTAATATCTGTATTCCCTTCAAATTTAGCACCGTCGGTGTACTCAGTACCCCAAGCAGAAGATTGCAGGGCCATGGCGGCAATGACTCGGCCGTCTTCGGCCGCGCAAAAGGCGCTCTTTGCCATCCTTTCATTCCGCGCGATATTCAGCTCAATTGATGACATCATGGTGATGGCTGTGCCGATTACCGTTAAAACCCCCATAACAATAAGGGAAACAACCAGAACTGCCCCTTTTTCATTGTTGATCGGTTTCATGGATTCCCTCCTATTCTATGTCTTGAAAACCCATGTTGCGAATTCGAACTGCGTTAATCAAGCCTCTATTACGGTACTGCCCTGTGTCAGGGCACCTATTTTCCGTCCGGACACTAAGCCCAATGATGACTGCTCTGAGATCTGTCCTTTGGTCTGCGGTTAATGGGGCGCCGGGCGGGTCCAGCATAGTTCCGTCCACCAGAACATAACCGAACTGAATACCGTTTACGAAATCGACTATACGGTCACCATTTCTGGTAAGTTGATTCGAAGCGTTCACTGTATAAGTAACATCCTCATGGACGTCTCCGAAATCTCCGTCCGGAGGATCATATGGAGGATTGTTGCCTGGTGGCAGATCATTGTCACCCCTATAATCAGTTCTTATCTGTATAAGAGTACTCGTCGCCTGTTCTATCGCATCAAAGCCATTATCGGTAGGATCATAGCCGGCATTTCTTATATCACGTACCATCAGGTCCATGGCCGCCCTTACGTTTTGCTGGGCATAGGCTACCTCCTGCTGAACGGCATTGGTCCGGTTTTGGCTGACAAGGGTCTTAAGGACGGCCCCTAAAAGCACCAGGCCCAATGCCATTACTACCAGTAGCTCTACTAAAGTGAACCCCCGATTCGTTTTATGTAAGCATAAAGGCATCACTTTGCACCCTTTTCAATTAATGGCTGTCAAATGTAATAATATTATTTAGGATTACATCGTGTTGTCCCATAATATCATTCCAGGTCACTGTAACAGTTATTGTTTGAGCATTGGGAACAGGCGTATCATCCTGAAACCGCCAGCTTCTGTAAAAGTTACCGGCTCCGGTTTCTGTTGAATTGATGGGATTTTCCGGGTCGTTGGTTGTACCCTCCGCAAATGTCTCAGTTCTACTCCTATGGATGTACTCTTCCATCTTGATCTGGGTCAGGTTAAGCGCCTGTGTTGTTCGGTTTGCCAGGTCATTGGCACGGATACCCCTGGATTGCAGTGAGGCCAGGGCCATCATTGCTACGCTAAGAAGACACATGGCAAGTAGCACCTCAAGGAGACTGAAGCCCCTCCTGTCTTTCACCAGATTCATTTGGAGCACCTCATAATTTGATAGACAAGAAGCCATCTCAAAAATGTGGATCAGGGTTCAGGACAAGGCGCGGTGCGGCGAAAAAACGCAGCATACACGGCAGTATGTGAGCATTTTGAGCCGACCCGCAACGCCGCCATGGGGACTTAGGCACATTGTTGAGATGGCTTTTAATACTTTTCAAGCCGCACCCCCCCCATTATATTGACATCTATTTTTCGACCTTTGCCCTTATTATTTATCAGATAAACACTGCCATCAGTTCCACCCTGTATGGCCGCCACCCCCTTGGCCGTCATTGAAAAAGAGTTATTCGCAAAGTTAATTCCATCTCCGCCACCTTGTGAAGTGTCAAATTGAACCTTTGGATACTCATTTGACAGGTTAACGGTTTTTATCACTTCTTCGCCGGCATCGTATTGAGAATTATTGTTGCTATCTCTAAAAATAGTGTAGCCGGGGCCTGCAGAAAAAAACAGACCACACCGAGTATTGTCACTGACCGCTCGTAACCTGGTCAATTGGACATCAGAGTAAAGCTGCCGTGCAGCGCCGTTCAAGCTAACCGTGGGCTTGATAGTCAAGTGATAGGTCGGGATTGCAATGATCAAAGACACCGATATGATTGCAATAACGACCATCAGTTCCACAAGGGTGAAACCGCTATTGGCCTTGATAAGTCGTGATTCAAAAAAAGATCTCATGATGCCGGAATTTACAGCAAGCTTCGTGCCATAGATCCAACGTGGGGGATGTTTCTCGAGAATTGTGCAAGAATTTTGATAGCTTCGCAAAAAATCGGATTCAGTCAATGTGTCATTTCGACCAAAGGGAGAAATCTTGCGATTTCAGCAAGTTATGCCTAAGAGATTTCTCGATTTGCTCAAAATGACAAGTTGTGGAGACTTTTTACGAGACCAATCAATATTAGGGGCGTACATGCTGCCAAGAATCAGCCGCCCGGAGCCGTCAGCTATTAATTAACTTTATAACTATTAAAATATTTTATAGTGAAGCCTCTTAATGTTCCCGTACAGGGCATCCTGTCTGAGTCTCAGGATGGCGGAACTCGCCGAAGCAATAACCCGCCTTCGCCGAGGCTATGGCGGGTCACCACGCCATTTCAGCCGTCGTAGCCATATGGCTACTATGGCGAAGTCGGCTCATCCCCGTGCTTCCTGACGGAGCATTCTGGCGAAGGTGAGTAAAGTCGCCTCAGCCTATTTTCGTTATACACCTTGATGGTTTCGCAAAAAGTCGGATTCAGTCAATGTGTCATTCCCGCCTGCCAACGC
>DAOUTV010000224.1 GCA_030668505.1 Desulfobacterales bacterium
AAGTCGGCTCGCAGCCAGTGCTTTGGCGAAGTCGGCTCGTAGCCAAGGCTACTATGGCGAAGTCGGCCGGCGTGGTCAGTCTTAAAAACAGGTTGCGCCAGAGGCGCATTCCTCAACTTTAGGCACTTTAGTTCACTTTAGACATTTTAGGCACTTCTTTTTGGTTATGGATTGACGATTGAGGTAATGGGAAATTGATGGATTAATGAAAATTCGATTTGCGGTTCTCATAGTCTTGTTGCTGGCACTCTCGGGGCTTTATGGAGTTGCTTCAGCCTCTTCGTTTCACCGGGTGCGGTGGGTGGACGATGGGGATACTGTTGTACTTGCTGATGGTAGGCGAGTGCGATATATCGGAATCAACGCCCCGGAGGTGGCCCACGAAAACAGCCCTGCAGAAAGGTTCGGCCCTGAGGCCGGAGATTTTAACCGGAAGTTGGTACTTAAGAAGAAAGTTCGCCTGGAGCTTGACCGGAATAAATACGATCAGTATGGGCGTGTGCTGGCCTACATCTTTTTGCAGGACGGCACCTTTGTTAACGCTGAGTTGGTAAAGGGCGGGTACGCCTACTATGTGTTTCGCAGGCCCAACACAAAATACGATCCACTTCTACTGCGTTGCCAGCGCGAAGCCATGTCAAAAAGGGTGGGAATGTGGCAAAGGTTTCCGGATCAAAAAGGCCCCTTCCTTGGTAATAGCCATTCAAGACGCTTCCACCGGATGATGTGTAACTTTGGAAAAGCCACATCCACCAAACACCGAATCTTTTTCAAGAATAAATACGAGGCCCTTTGGACAGGTTACGGTCCATGCAAGAGTTGCAATCCGTGACCCCACATTATTCTGTATTTTTGGCCCGTTCTATGATTTTTTGGACGATCTGAGCCGGCACCTCTTCGTAGTGGTCAAACTCGGTCGTAAATGCCCCCCTGCCACCGGTCATGGAGGTGAGATCAGGAGAATAGCTCAAGATCTCGGCCATGGGTATCCGGGCGCGGATGACCTGCCTTTTGCCCTTAGTATCCACACCCAGGACCTTACCCCGCCTGCCGTTCAAATCTCCTATGACATCACCCATGTGGTCCTCGGGCACTGTGACGCTCAGGTTCATGATTGGCTCAAGAAGTGTAGGGTTAGCATCTTGGAAGCCCTTCTTAAAACACATGGATGCTGCAATCTTGAATGCCATCTCAGAAGAGTCCACATCGTGGGACTTGCCGTCATAGAAGCGCACCTTTACATCCACAACAGGATAACCAGCAAGCACCCCGGACTGCATGGCCCCAACAAGACCCTTTTCCACTGCCGGCACAAAGTTGCGGGGAACGTTCATGCCCGATAGGGCCTCATCGAACTCAAAGCCTTTACCCTCTTCAAGGGGAAAGATATCAAAATGTACCTCGGCAAACTGACCTCTTCCACCTGACTGTTTCTTGTGCCGGTATATTACTCCCTTAACCGACCGCTTGATGGTCTCCTTATAAGGAATTTTGGGGGTTTTCAGGTTCACCCCTACTCCGAACTTACGCTTGAGTTTTTCCATAACGGTCTCCAGGTGGATCTGACCCATGCCCGAGATGATAATCTCTCTGGTTTGTTGGTCCCGGTCTAGCCTGAGGGTGGGATCCTCCTCCAGCAACCGGGAAAGGGAAATGAACACCTTATCTTCGTCCTTCTTGGACCTGGGCTCTATTGCGTAGGACATAAGGGTAGGCAAGGGCTCAACACTCTCAAAGCGTATCTTGTTCGACTCATCACACAGGGTGTTCCCTGTGGTAGTTTCTTTTAGTTTGGCAACAGCTACGATATCCCCAGGACCTGCCTGGGAAACACTCTCCTGCTCCCTTCCGGCCAACTTAAGAAGTTGGCCGTATCGCTCCTTGGTTCCCTTGGTTTCATTGTAAAAGGACCCGTCCGCCCTCACGGTTCCGGAATAGACCCTGAAGATACTGAGTCTTCCGGCGTACGGGTCGGCAATCGTTTTGAAAACCAGGGCAGAAAATGGCTCATCCGGAGCGGGACGGCGCTCCATCCTTTCTCCTGAAAGAGGGTCTATGCCAACCTTTGGACCGCGGTCAAGAGGAGACGGGAAACAATCACTGATGAAATCCATCATGCGGTCTATCCCAATATTCCTGGTTGCTGAACCGCACATCACCGGCACAAAAGCACGGGCAAGGGTTCCGGCACGCAGCCCCCCCATGAGCTCCTCGACGGTAAGGGGGTGACCGTCCAAATATTTTTCCAAGAGTGCATCATCGGCTTCAGCAATGTTTTCAATCAGGGCCTCCCGCTCGGTCGCCACCTGGTCCTGAATCTCTGCGGGAATCTCCCCAACCTTCGATTTTCCAGCCTCCTCGTAAAAATAGGCCTTTTGGCTGAGAAGATCGACGACTCCCTTGAAGTTTTCCTCCGCACCTATAGGCAACTGCAAAAGAATCGGTTTTGGGGTAAAGATCTCGGCCACATCCTTCAGAGTACCGAAAAAATCAGCCCGATCACGATCCATCTTGTTGATAAAGACTACCCTTGGCATCTCGATCTGGTCTGCAAATTCCCAAGCCTGTTCGGTCTGCACCTTAACTCCGTCGATTGCCTCTACCACCACAATAGCGCTATCAGCCGCCTGGAGGCAGGTCCGTCCGTCAGAGAAAAAGTTGGCGTCTCCGGGTGTATCCATTATATTGACCTTGTGTTTTTTCCAGGTATACTGATGGAAGGCCGTGCTGATGCTTGTATGCCGCCGCACTTCTTCAGGCTCAAAATCCATTACGGTATTGCCCTCTTCCACACTTCCCAAACGCTTGGTAACCCCAGCGCCAAACAGTAAACTTTCTGCCAGGGCGGTCTTGCCTGCTCCCCCATGGCCAACCAGTCCGATGTTTCTCAATTCGTTGACAGATTCACTCATGAAAACTCCTCTCCAATCATTGATTTTTCTTCCAAGCTTTCCAGGCGGGCATAAAGTCCGCCCCTACCCTCTCTAAATCCATAATCCATCAGGGCCAGGAGTTCTAAATCAGCGACCCGAAATACCTTAGAGTGTACTATGTGAGGAAGGTTATACCTATATTTTGGATTAGAAAAAATCAACCACAAAATTCCGGTAGCACCGGTCGGTCGTTGGTCCGCCGGATGCGCCTGTGATCCAAACCTGTTTCAATCCTTTCGATGCCCCGATAGAATAAGATGTTCAGGTATGCCCAGTGTACAGTTGGCAAAAGTCAACAATATGACATATTGGCGGGCCGCGAATCAAATTTGCCCGCATTTTGAAAATCAGACACTTTAATAAATAAGCTCTAATAAGCTGGGATTATGGACAATTATTTGTCTGCAGCATTGCGGCACGATTCCTGCAGAGAACAGAGCCGCTATGGTTCCTTCGCTTTTAAATCATATGATATTATGATATTAGCAAGAAATGTCATAATGATCGCTTAAAGGAATTATAGTTGGGACAACAGCCTAAAGACACTTAAAAGCAAATTCTTTTTTGTAAAGGAGGATTAATTATGAAGAGATCTTTTTTTGCTGTTGTGGTCGTAACAGGGTTATTCTTATCAGGAATGATCGGATGTGCAACCGAACAGTACGTCAAAGACCAGGTCGCAGTGATAGATAACGAGATCGCCGAGGTCCGGAACAAGACGGAGGCGAACCGGATGGAGATCGCCAGTTTGAAGAAGTCGGCCATGAAGCATTCGGAGACGGTTCAGGAAGCGATGTCGCGGGCCGAAGAGGCGCACAAGCTAGCGGAAGGCAAGTTACTTTATGAGGCGACTATCTCGGGCGACTCAGTCCATTTCGGCTTTGACATAAGCAGTCTTTCCGATGAAGCTAAGGAGTGTCTCGATATTTTTGCTGGAGTCATGAAAGAGGAAAACAAGAATATCTACATCGAGATTCAAGGGCACACAGACAATATCGGGGCCGAAGAGCACAATATGGAGCTGGGCCAATCCCGAGCCGAGGGAGTCATGCGTTACCTGCACACGGAGTTCGCTATTCCACTGCACCGCATGAACGCCTTTTCCTATGGTGAATCCAAGCCTGTTGTCGAAAATGACACCCCCAGCAACCGAGCGACAAACCGGCGTGTTACGATTGTGGTGATGGAGTAGCAGGCAGAGAAGTATGGACTGAGATAGTTTGAGACCTTTGAAAAACGAGACATTTTTTTGTCAGGCAAAGAAGGCAAAAATTTTAACCGGAGGAATACATTATGTATTTCGAGGATTAAAATTCGAAGCCTGACGCCGCATCACGAAAAAATGACAGTTTTGCAAAGGTCTCAGTTTCTGTGTGAGGTCAAATAACGGTTGATAAGGACT
>DAOUTV010000089.1 GCA_030668505.1 Desulfobacterales bacterium
AACTTAATAAAAAGCGCAATATCTACATTGTCAAAATCTATGGTCACATAACGGCTGTCAGCTGCTTGTTTTGCCGTGACTTGTTGTCTGGGGCTCTCTTTTTTGGGGAGCGCTTTCTTCTGAGCCCGGACAGGCTTTTTGGGAACAGGGGTTTTTGGGGGTGGCTTCACTGCTGCGGGCTTTCCGGCCGTCGGTCCGGCAGCAGGCTCGGCAGGTTTGGGAGCCGCAGGCGTCACGCCCTCTTCACCTGCAACACGGGCACCATGGCCCACTGTACCATACATCAGGACAAATATGCCCAATATGACGATATTAAAGAATAATCCTATTTTAAGCCGATAACTCTTCATAGCACCCTCTGTTCCAACTCCGAGAAAGTAAAAACGAAAACACTAAAGTACGCAAACACAAATTAAGACAAGCAAATTCAAGTGACAGAATATTGACCTTACGGAATATATACTTCAAGAAAAAGATTTTGTAACACTTTCGTGTTTTCGTACTTTCGTGTTTTCGTGGTGGAATTTGAAATCTCTGAGTACAATGTCATTGTAAACCTTTCAGCACGTTTTCAAACTCAGGTATTCCGTGCAGTTTTTGCAAGTCTGTATCACTTCGCACCCAGTCCTTAACAGATTGGTTAAGCGAAATCGCCTTTTTCAGATGGACAAGACTCTGCGACACCTCCCCCTCAAGCGCATCTAGGCACGCTAAATTATAATGAGAGTCCACATAGTCCGGCTTGAGCAAAACGGCTTTCGAAAAGTATGCCCGTGCCGCTGAGTAGTCTTTATCGTGAATATGTATGACCCCCAAGTTGTTCAATGCATCTACGTAGTCAGGATCAAGGCTGAGGATTTCCTCATAGAGTAGCTTAGCCTCCTGCAAACGGCCATTTTTTTGGAAAAACCCGGCCTTTTCATACAAAGTCGCAGCATTTACCAGGCTTTCTGGCTGCTGGGTTGCCACGGGTGTTACAGGTTCCGGGTTGGGAGGCTGTGTGCCTCTGTATGGTAACCACAAATAGGCCGCAAAAGCAAGCGGGATGAGAAGAAAAGAGGTCCACAACAGCGCCTTGCCGGAAAAAATCCTCGGTTTGTATCCGGGCACGGATACAATTCCATGATATTCACGGTAACGTGCATCTTTTTCTTTCTGGGCCTTCTTCAAGGCCTCGTGGATGAAGCTCATATTATTCCGACATCTGATATAATAAACCCTTTGTGCGGGCACCAACAATACCGTCTGCGAATAATCCGAAATCACTCTGGAATCTCATGACCTGATAAAATGTGGACTTACCGTAAAGCCCCGTAGACGGAACCCGATAACCGATCTCATCTAATGTCTCTTGTAGTTTTGTAATAACCGGGCCTCTCATCCCTTTGACAAGATTAACACCCTTATTTGCATAAGGACAGACCCAGGAAACCTCCTGACCCCAATGAGTCATGATAAAGTCTCTGGTTATCACTTGCTCCTTACCTTCAGTATCGATGGCAATGGCACCTTCGGCTGAAGCTTCGTGAATCAGCAGATATCGAGGGGGGAGTAAAGCAGCGCTTTGACTATGGTCCGGATGGTGATCCGGATCGACCAGACGCACACGAAAGGGTTTTTTGAAAATAATATACTGTTCGGGGTCTGCATAGAACAAATAGAGTCCCAAGTGAAACCCATTAGCGGCATGACTGTTCCGGTGTGCCTTTTCATTGAAAAGCCTGAAGAGTCCTCCAAGGCTGGCTTGCTCATCAAGAAACAAGCTTGCTTCTTGGATCTCGGGTTCTGTCGATGCGGATGAAACTTCAGGTAATGGAACTTCAGGTAATTGTTCACTACTACCTACACCCTGCTTTTCCACTTGAAGTCTGTCCGGCCTGATTGTTCTTTGTACGCTGACGGGGGAGTCAAGCGTAATAGGAGTAACGGTTGCTTCGCCTGAAATGAAAGCTGAAATATCTTTTTCGAAGTTCCATAAACCAAAGCCTGCCACAATCATAAGAAGCAGCAACAGGATGGATAACCTGGCACTGCTTTTCCGGACCCTTCTCGAAAGTATAGGTTGGTATTTTAAATCACCGCGTATGTCCTTAATTGCTTTCTGAACCGTTCCTTTGGATATGGTGAACTCATCCTTGGAATACGCTATAAGAAGGGCTCTGTCACAAACTACGTTGATCCGCCTCGGATTTCCTTGAGAGTATGTGTATATTGCCTCGATGGCTCCCTTTGTAAACCGAACATTTCCCTTGCCGCCCCCCACCACCAATCTGTGTTCCACATAGCCCCGGATATCTGTTTTATCTAGAGGTTTCAGGTCATAGCGAACCGCAATGCGCTCATCGAGCTGCCTCAAAGAAGGTGAAGTCAGGTAATCTCTAAATTCAGATTGCCCAACAAGGACGATCTGAACGAGTTTCTCCTTTTCGGTCTCAAGGTTCGAAAGCATTCGTATCTGTTCAAGGACGTTGTGAGAAAGGTTTTGGGCTTCATCGATCAACAGCACTGCATTACCACCCCTGCTGAAGTTCTCAAGCAGGAACCGGTTCAGGCTGTCAACGTAGTCCTTCTTACTATTGCCCGGTATGCCTGCACTAATGCCAAACTCCTCATTGATGATCTTCAACAGCTCCATGTCGGAGATATAGGCGTTAAATATCAATGCTGTTTTTGTGGATGAATCAAGGGTCCCTAAGAGCGCCCGGCACAGTGTGGTTTTTCCCGTGCCAATGCCTCCCGTAATAACAATGAAGCCTTTTCGTTCGTTTATTCCATAAACGAGGTTATCAAAGGCCTCCTTATGGTTGCGGCTGAGATAAAGGTAGCTTGGATCGGGCGTTAAGCTGAACGGATTTTCTTTAAAACCAAAATAGGAAGTATACATAACTCTATTTGAACCTGTAATTTAGGGTTTGTCTCTGACCTCTTCTGTCTATTTGTAATTCTACCGCAGAACCTGACTTCAATTTACTGTATAATTCCATTATATCATCCGGGCTTTGAATGGTGCTATTATTAACTCCCTGAATAATATCTCCATTTTTCAGCCCCAATTTCCCAAAAATGGAGCCCCTGACAACATTGCTTAGTGATAACCCATCAGGCTTTCCGGCTTTGAAATGAGGCCGTACACGCACCTGCGACATAATCTTATTAATATCTTTAAGGGATTCTTCAACCTCTGAGCGGCTGACTGTTATAGTGGTGCCTCTCCCGCGGGGTCCTGACGCCCGAGGCCCATTTTTAGCTCTTCTGGCCGCGGCTTCATCCATTGTGAGTATTTCATCTCTATTCTCAACTCTAAGGATGACTTTACCCCTTAGGATCATTTTGATGATGGCATTCTGAATGCTGTCCCCTACCTTGAACAGACCCTGTTTTCTCTTGTCGGTTTCCTCGATAACAGCAACGGCAGTCTGTGGGTTGCCTGAAACTGTTCCCAGAAGGGAAACTTTCAGGGAAGTCGGTTCAAGGGCTTCAATCTCTTCCGCGTTTACCTCTCCATGGGCTTTATCTGTTGAGCCAAACATATTTCTATCAATTATCAACTGATAGTCATCCTGAGACCGCTTCTGATGCCCTTTGTCATCCGGTATGTGCTGAACAACTAAGGTTTTGGTATCGACACGTCTTAGCCTTGCACCGACGATTCTGTAGAAGACACCAACCCCTATATAGATGACTATGGACAATGCAAGAAGATTGAAAATAGTATGATAGCGACTTGTCATAGGCTTCAAAACTTATGTGAAATTAATTCTGGGATCCCCCAGAGTTCCGTTAATCACAAAGGAAAGCTTTCCCCTCTTAAGACGTTGTTTGAAAAGCTCCACTGTTACATGGGTACCAGGAGTACTTTTGAAAAATGCTGCAAAAGGTTCAATCGTGCCTCTAAGATTAAGACTGCTTTTTGCAAATTCTTCTTTCAACGTTATGGTTCCCGACAAAGTTCCGTGCAACTCTTGTCCCTTCATTTCAAGGCGGGCCACCTTTATATTATCTTTCTTGAGGGCCATCTCGATTTCTATCTCGTTGAAGTCAATTGATTTAAAAGTAAGAAAAGGCTCCAATAGTTCCAGTTTGCACTGTGATATACTTAAATTGGCCTCGCCCGAGCCATCCATCAGAACGTTGTACGAGCCTCTGTACGAGACGGTTCCGCCAAGGGTTCCTTCAACATGACGGCCAATAAGATGTGTGAGATAGGCATGATCCCCAAGGCGAATATCCTTCAATTCAATTTCCGTATCAATGGAACCTCTCGTTAGGTCTTGATTGAAATAGACACGTCCACTTATATCACCTTCATACGCCAAGCAGTGAAAGGAAAAATCGGATTTCCCTCGCAACAAAGACCCTATCCGGGGTTTGAGCATAAGAATATCTGCCCTGAGAATGACTCCTTTAGGCACATCTTTCAGGGCAACTTCGGTCTCTCCAAACTTCAAGCCAATGGGGAACCCAATTGCAACATGGTCAACTGAAAGAGCCAGGCGAGGATTTACCCTCTCTGCCGTTGTCTCCAGGTAGTCCAGCAAAGCATCTGAAGGAAAACGATAGTACAATAGCGCCACTGTCAGAATCAGTGCAAAAAGGAGGTATCCGAACCATTGTTTGTTTTTTGATATAAAACTTTTCATTATGAAGTGAACTAAAGTGAACTAAAGTGAACTAAAGTGAAGCAAAATTGATGCGCCCATCCGCTCCTGTAACGTAGAGATATGAACAAAAACTCTTGATCCTTAATTTTAGGCACTTTAGGCATTTTAGCTCACTTTAGGCAATTCTTTACTTAAAGGTTATGACCTGAAGAATGGCATCCAAATACCCCTGTTCCTTCTTATTCTCACTAATTGAAATGCGTTTAATATTTACAAGATCATTCGGTGATTCGATACGATAAAGGTATCCCACTAACTGCTGAAGAGTAATTGCCTCAAGTTTCATCTCAACCATCGATTCTTTGTAAGGCCCTGTGCCGGCGGATGAGACGGAGGGTTTCATATACTTGATACGGGCCTTGATCTGAGCCTCACCGGCTGCATTTTCAAGAAAGGAAAACAGCGTGAATCCCTTTTGTCGCCTGGCAAGGCTCTGCTGAACGCCCTGAGAACCTTTCTGATAGGCGCGAAATTCAGAGCTCAACCTAACTATTTCTTCTATTCCCTGTTCTTTTGTACTGAGGCCCCTTTGAATACGTTGTTTTTTTTCAAAGAACGGAAAAACGAGAAACTGCAATATAATAAAAATTACTACACAGCAGACCGCAACCGATACAAGATATTTTTCACGTCTTGCAAGTCTCATAATTTATCCTGTCAGTTCCAATTTCATCTCAAATCGAACCCGGTTGCCGGACCGATCAAGATTAGCAGAACTGATGGTAACCGCATTGAAATAGGGTGAAGGCTCCAGCCCTTTCTTGATAGTGTCCACAGTGTTGAATGTGTCAGTCTCACCCCTGATAAGAACTCCATCCGGGTCAACAACTATGCGAGTCATGTGCACGTCTGCGGATTCAGGGACACGCAGTGAGATATCTCTTAGCAAGTCAAGAACCGTCCTTTTCGAACCAGTTCCAGGAAAGGACAAGGCGGACTTATTGAGTTCATTTATTCTAACCTTCAATTGATGTATCGGATCTACAATCCGTTTTACGTCAGGAAGCGCTTGTCTGAATATCTCCGTGATTTGTTGATCCAGTATCTTGTAACGTTTATTAAGAAAATAGTACTCTACTCCCAGGTCAAGTCCTAAAAGACACAGAACTACCACTAAGAAGGCTGCGACCTTTCGAATCTCATTCTTGTATCCAAAATATTGTTTTTTGACCTCAAATCTATCTCTCCTAAAATTAAAACCCAGGTCCTGTCTAGTTTCACGAACTGCCAGGGCAAGTGCGTTATCCATGAGTGCAGGATTCCAGGCTTGAGCGATATTTTCATCTATGTGAATCCTTGGATCCGTAGTCAGGTCGATCCGCTCAACCGAAAGGTCAAGAAATCGGTTTATGAAACTCTCTATATCCGGATAAAGGGCACCGCTACCCGTAATAAAAACACCCTGGGGACGAACCGCCTTCGAGGTCTGAGATCCAAAAGCATGGAGTGTATGTTGAACCTCTGTACAAAATGACCTG
Organism: Desulfobacterales bacterium; assembly: GCA_030668505.1. Taxonomy (GTDB): domain Bacteria; phylum Desulfobacterota; class Desulfobacteria; order Desulfobacterales. Next base: position 6,140 of record DAOUTV010000089.1, read on the forward strand.
AGACAGGATTCAACTTGCTCAGTTGCCTGGGGGCTAGCTTGGGTATTGCCCGTTCCATTCAGCGCGACCTGTGCAATAGCACTACCGTTAAATGGAAAGGTGCGAACCAAGGCGATGCGTCTGTTGAGATAAAGGATCATCGTATTTCTCTTGAGACCAATTTCCAACAGCAGTCCGTCATCGGGTGTTCCTGCTTGCCTCAATAGCCAGCAGACCGTGGGCACACCGCTGATATCCAGGACGGCGGGATCGATTCCGTTGGCCTGCAATTGGGCCATATATTCGGAGATATATGTCTGCTTGACAGAGGCGGCAAGGACTTCGCTTTGATCCGACTGGTCAACCATAGTGAAATCAACAAGTAAATCATCGAGTGGAAAAGGGACCATTGTCTCAAGTTCATAAGCAAGGGTCTGCCTGATCTTCTTCTTATCTCTGAAAGGCATTCGGAGATTCCGGTACGATACATGCTCGCCGGGGATCGAGCTGATACTGATATCAGCCTCAGCACCCACTTGTTCGACAAGTGCCTGCAAAGCGCTTTCTAAGCCACCCTCCTCTTCGATCATTACACGGGCACATGAAGTAACGTGTTGCCCCTTCAACCCACTTTTAACCTGGACTCCTGCAACAGAATCCGAGTTTATGTCAAGACCGAGAATCGTTTCTGGCATGCTACTCTATTTTCCATGATAGAATATTTAATTCGCCATCTTTCCTTTGGAC
>DAOUTV010000021.1 GCA_030668505.1 Desulfobacterales bacterium
AAATGACCGAAAATTTGTACTTGGAGTTTCAATCAGCATTGTTTTGAACATTAGAAAATTCGTATTTCGTATTTGTTTCGTATTTCGGAATTCGTATTTCGAGTTTCGAGATGTGCCGGCCAGATACAACCGATCACTCCATCACTCCAATGCTCCCTGGCCCAGACCTGGTTAATAGGCCATGTGCTCATATACATCAAATATGCGCCAGGGCGGGCCAGTTGGGGCGAAGCCCCTAGGTTCTATCCTTTTCAGCCACGGGCAAGAAGGTTGTAAAGGTGGTGCCGTGCTCCATTGAACTCTCAACGGTTATTGTTCCACCATGTTGTTCCACTATACCGTGGCATATGGAAAGGCCTAGGCCCGTTCCCTTCCCCTTTTCCTTGGTGGTAAAAAAGGGTTCAAAAATCCTGCTAAGGTGTTCTTCATGAATCCCGCAACCCGTATCCGAACACTTGATCCTAACCCGCTTTGTGTCACCGGGAAAATCGGTGCGCAGCGTCAGAGTACCGGTTCCGTCCATGGATTGTGCCGCGTTGATAATGAGGTTGATAAAGACTTGTTCCAGCTTGTTTTCATCCCCTGCAACCAAGGGCAAGGCGGGATCAAGGATAGTTTCAATGGAAATATTTCTTAAAAGGATATGATCTTCCAAAAATCCAATCACATTTCGTAGAATTCGGTTGATCTGAACAGGCCTTAACTGAGGGATTTCCTGGTGCGCAAAATCGAGCAGCCCCAGGACAATTATCTTACATCGATGTGCCAACTTGTTTATCTTGACAATATTTTCCCGGCGCGGGTCATCTTCATTCAAATCTTCTATGAGCAGATGACTGTACATCAGGATACCGCCAAGAGGGGTATTCAGTTCATGCGCAATCTCGCTGGCCAGCTTCCCGGTGGCCTTCAGGCGTTCGGCGGCAAGGAGTTCCCGTTGTGTTTTGGAATATGCCATATCGGGAAATTGAGGAATTAAGGAATTGATAATCTCGTAAAAAGTCGTCACTCCGGTGAAAACCGGAGTCCAGAGCCTTTGTAACTAGCTGAATAAACTGGATTCCGGCGCCTGCCCCGGACCACGATCCGGGGTTCGCCGGAATGACAGAAAGAGGTGTTTTTCGACTTTTTACGAGACCGTCAAGGAATTGAGGAGTTGAGGAATTGAAGGAAAACTTCCTTCTTTAATCCCTAAATTCCTAAATTCGCAATTCCTAAATTTATTTTCTTAAAATCTATACGAAGTACGCAAAACAGATATTACATAGATGTCCATTAGTAAAGCAATTTTTCATTGATGTACGGCTTTCTCAAAACCAAAAACCACACAAATTCAATAAGATATTCGGATAGTCTCTCATTAATAGTATGCATTTTCCAACCCATTCATCTGATCTCATTTTCTTTTAAGTGGGATCCCAATGTCATTAATTTAAGGGATATGACCATTGAAAGTCCCCCTTTAAAAAAGGGGGATTTAGGGGGATTTCGAGAAGTTGGATAAAATCCCCCCCGACCCCCCCTTTGGCAAAGGGGGGAGATTGGGCTCTTAAGTTAATGACATTAAGTGGAATCCTGTCATTGTATTGTTGAGGTTTTTAGCTGGTTAGTATATAAATATAAGATTATAAGGCAATTTTTTTACGTCTTGAAATATCACGAAGGGGCGCAGTCCATGAAAGACCGGGGATTATCCAGAAAAGTGATAATTGGCGGCATAGCCGGCTTGGCGGTTATCCTTGCTATTGTTTACCTGGCCTACATGAACAAAAAGGCCTTTGAAAAGACAATTGTTTCGCAAACGCAAGAACAATTGTTGACGATTGCAAGGACAACAGCCGGTAGATTGGAAGATTATTTTGATGAACAGCTAGGATCTCTAAAGAGCATTTCAAAGAGTCCAATGGTTCAGGAGAAGGCATACAAGGAAGAACCTCACAAAGGGCCAGTACCTTGTCGTGAATATTGTCCAATCAGAACTCTTCATAGGATTCAAGAATCAAGGGTGGATGCGCTTAACTTCTTCAATGCCAAGGGCATCATGTTGTGTCGACATCCTTTTATCCAAGACCCAATTGGGATGGATTACGCTGACAATCCGGATGTCGCTTTTGTGCTAAGGGAACATAAGGAATATATCAGTAAAGTATTTTATGACAATTCGGGTAACGCCGCCATATCTATGTCAATGCCGATATTTTATTCGGGTAATTTTGCGGGAATTATTCAATGGGTAGTTACACTTGATAGCCTGTATAGACATTATATTGAGCCAATCAAGGTGGGCAGGGAAGGCCTTATATGGATATTGGATGAAAGGAAGAAATTATTGATCCATTCCGATCCAAAGCAAGTGGGTAAACATATTATAGCCTCAGGAAAAGAGAAGTTCCCTGATCATGATTGGTCGGAATTAGAAGATGTTGTAGTAAAAGCAGTACGGGGTGGAGAAGGTTTTGGCACCTTTAATTGCGCGACATGCGGCACTAGGCTTGTTGCTTATACCCCGATTCGTATGAGAGACCAATTATGGTCCATTACTGTCGCTATGAATTATTCTGAGATCTCACAACCCATTAAAGAACATGGAAGAAACACATTCGGGTTCGCTGTACTCTTGTTGTTGTTACTTGGCACCGGGGGTGTTGCTTACTTCAGGACCCAACAGAAAAAGACTCAACTCGAAGTAGAGGCGAAATACTTTGGAGAAATCGCTAAATCAGCAGAAACGATACGACAGAGCGAGGAAAAGCTTGCAGGGATTATCTCTTCGGTCACAGATCATATGAGCATGATGGACGATAAATACAATATCGTATGGGCCAACGATATTGCAAAGAGAATGTTCGGATCCGACCTCGTTGGCAAAAAGTGCTATAGCGCCTACCATCAAACTGAAAAACCTTGTGAACTATGCGTGGTTGGGAAGTGTTTTGAGGATGGGAAAATTCACGAGCATGAAACAGAAGTTATCGCGACCGATGGGAATAGAATGGTCTTTTGGTGCACAGCCAGTGTGGCTACACGGGAAAGGGACGGCCGGCCAAAGTTGGTCGTGGAGGTTTCTCGCAATATCACCGACCGCAAGCTTGACGAGGAAGCACTGCAAAAAGCACACGATGAGTTGGAAATAAGGGTGTCAGAACGCACGGCTGAACTTTCGGAATCCAACAAGAAATTGCGGTTAGAAATCGCCGATCGAGAGCGAGCAGAAAAAGCACTTCAGGAAAGCGAGCAGAAACTGGCAGGGATTGTCGAGTCTGTTACGGATGCGATGGTCATGGTGGACGAGAAATTCAATATTGTGTGGACCAATGATGTTGCAAAGGGCCTGTTAGGACCCGACCTAGTCGGCAAGAAGTGCTATAGAACTTACCGTGGCCGCGACAAGGTTTGCGAACCATGTATCGTGAAACAATGTTTCGAAGACGGCAAGGTTCACGAATTTGAAGCGGAGATTCTCGGAAGCAACAAGGACGAAGGGACCTTCTGGTGTACGGCCGGAGTGGCTGCGCGGTATGAGGATGGACATCCGAAGATGGTTGTGGAATTCTTGCGGGACATTACCGAGCGGGGGCAAGCCCAAAGGGAGATCGAAACCCTGAAGCAACAAATGGAGTTCATTCTGGGTGTGACAAAGACAGGAATCGACATTATCGATTCGGATTATAACATTCAATACATCGATCCGGAATGGCAAAAAGTCTATGGCGATCCGGCCGGAAAAAAGTGTCATGACTACTTCATGGGCGAGAGTGAACCGTGTCCTGGCTGCGGAATCACCAAGGCCATGGAGACAAAGGCACCCGTTGTTACCGAGGAGATCCTGGCCAAGGAGGGCAACAGACCGATCCAGGTGACCACCATACCGTTCCAGAATGATAGGGGCGAATGGCTTTTTGCCGAGGTTAATGTGGACATTACTGAAAGAAAAAAGACGGAGGAGAAGCTGAAAGGCGCTTACGACCAATCCATCATCTATGCAGAGCAACTTAGAGAAGAAATAGAGGAGCGCAAGCGAGCAGAGCAGGCGCTACGGGAGAGTGAGGAAAAATACCGCACCCTTTTTGAGGACTCCAGAGATGCGATCTATATGACCGCCGGAGATGGCCGGTTCATGGATGTTAACCAAGCCGCTCTTGATCTCTTTGGATATACCAGAGAAGAGATGCTTGAGCTGGACTTCCGGGAGATATATGTGAATCTTGAGGACAGGTCCCGGTTTCAGGAGGAGATAGAGGAAAAGGAATCTGTTAGAGACTATGGGATGAGGTTCCGAAAGAAGGATGGGACAGAGATGGACTGCATGGTCACCTCTACTGTGAGGCGGGCCGATGACGGAAGCATCCTGGGATACGAGGGCATAATCCGCGATACTACCGAACAGAAACGCCTCGAAGCCCAACTCCTGCAAGCCCAGAAAATGGAGGCCGTAGGCAACCTGGCAGGTGGCATTTCTCATGACTTTAACAACATTCTTCAGGCCATTTCGGGTTATATCCAACTACTTTTGATGAAGAAGGAGGTTGATGATCCTGACTGTCATTACCTGAAGCAGATTGAAAAAGCGGCTGAAAGGGCTGGTGAGCTGACCAGGCAACTTCTTATTTTTAGCAGGAAAGTGGAAAGCAAGTTGAGGCCAATAGATCTTAATCAGGAAGTTCTCCAGGTTCACGGATTACTTCGAAGAACGATTCCCAAGATGATAGATGTCGAATTGCATCTGACCGAAGACCTTAAACTCATCAATGCAGACCCCGTACAGCTTGAACAGATCATTATGAATCTGGTAGTGAATGCCAAAGATGCCATGCCCGATGGGGGCAAACTTATCTTTGAAACGAAAAACGTGATCCTAAATGAACAATTCTGTCAAATTCATATAGGAGCCGTTCCAGGCGAATATGCCTTGCTGAGTATTTCTGATACGGGGCACGGTATGGACAAGAAAATAGTGGAACACATATTCGAACCTTTTTTCACCACAAAGGAAATAGGAAAAGGAACCGGGCTCGGGCTGGCCATGGTTTACGGCATTGTGAGAAGTCATGGCGGGTACGTCACGTGTTACAGCGAACCAGGCCATGGGACGGTCTTTAAGATTTATTTTCCGGTCTTAGAGGTCGAAAGCCTGGAGCGGGAGGTAGAGCGCGAGCATGAAGAAGCCATACGCGGAGGTCACGAGACAATACTTCTTGTCGATGATGAAGTGATGCTCCGTGAGCAAGGGCGGGAGATATTACACCAATACGGTTATACAACCTTAACGGCTGAAAACGCAGAAACGGCCATTGAGATCTACAAGAAGGAAAAGGACCGGATTGATTTGGTGACCTTAGACATAGGGATGCCCGGCATGGGGGGCCATAAGTGCTTGCAGGAACTACTTAAAATTGATCCGGATGTCAAAGTGATCATTGCCAGTGGCTACACGAGCAGCGTAAACGTGAAGGATGCTCTCGAATCCGGCGCTGCCGGGTTTATCGGCAAGCCATATGACCTCAAGGATATGCTCAAGACGGTGAGAGCGCTTTTGGATCAATTTGGGAATTGCTCAGAATAATGAGGCATCTTTTGATATCAAGGTGAGGAAGCCGGTATTTTTTCGTGGTTACGGTAAGACCCTCGGCCTCAATCTTTGAACGTGCAGATTCAAGTTCAGTCTCCACTGACCTACCCTTCATGGCAATCATTATCCCTGGCCGACAGAGTAATGGAACGGCCTGATCCAGAAACCTGTCCAGCTTTGAAACAGCCTTTGATACAATAACATCATACGGCCTTGCTTCCGGCTGAGGCCCTCTTTTGAGTTCTTCAGCCCGGATATGATGGGCTTCGATATCCTTTAGAGCAAGCGTTCTTATTATATGCTTCTGGAAGCTGACCTTTTTCCTTGAGGCATCAATCAGTGTCACTTCAAGGTCCGGTCTCATGATCTTCAGAGGAATGCCGGGAAACCCTCCTCCGGAACCTATATCCAATACTCGTGATCCCGGTGGAAGCAAAGGGAAGAGTGGCATGATATCAAGAAACTGTTTTACTGCAATTTCAATGGGATCTGTGATTGCCGTCAGGTTGGCGAATCGATTCCATGCCATAAGCTCTTTTGCATGGACGGCAAACCGGGTGATTTGAGACCGCTCCAGGCACATACCCATGGCTCTTGCCCCTTTATCAATGATGTGAGCCCATTCGGTTGACTCAAAATCGATCTCTGTAGTGAGCTCAACGATGGTGGCACCCCAGCCGCCTGCAGAAGACGGGGCCTCTGAAAACGAGGCCACCATGGGAAAATCCTTGAGCAAACCGCGAACCCGATTTCTCAGAAACCCCTTGCCTTTGCCATGGATAATTCTTACAGAATAAATGCCGGCCTTCCGGCAGACATTCAGGTACTCTTTCAGCAGGCCGGGTAGGTCTTTGGGAGCAAAGGTGTGAAGGTCCAGGACATCCTCGATGGGAATTTTAACTGCTTCTGTATCATTAGAAGCCATTTCAAAACCTCATCTATGAACTCGAAACCACTATGACCTGGATTGAGCGGTTCAACGTTCAAAGTTCATAGGTTCAAAGGTTGTTAACCCTGAACCGTGAACCCTGAACCTGGAACCGATCACTTTAGGTATGAAACAGCCGGCTTACTCTCATATTCACTATTTTTTGTTCAGTGTCTCCATTATGCTTTGAGAAAGCTCTTCAAGGCCGAATGGTTTTTGAATAAAACCACTACAGCCCCGCTCCAATATCTCGGCAGCCTTGCCATCAATGCTGTATCCGCTGGACAGGAGAACCTTTATGTTCGGATTGATTTCTTTCATTCTGTCATAGGCATCGCCACCGCCCATGTCCGGCATGACCATGTCGAGGACGACCAGATCAATCTCTTCCTTGTGTTTGCCGTAGACTTCTACTGCTTCCTTCCCGCCCCTGGCCACCAACACCTTGTAGCCCATTTCTTTGAGTAACCCCGTTCCGACATCAAGAATCATGTCCTCATCATCTACAAAAAGAACAGTCCCCGTACCCTTCAAGATCTCTTCAGCCAACTTCTTTTTTGCTTGTGTGACCCCCTTTTCCGAAGCCGGCAGGTAAATGTCAAAGGTTGTTCCCCCACCATCTTCACTGTCGACATTGATGGTGCCGCCATGATTGTTGATGATCCCGTAAGCAGAGGCAAGACCTAATCCTGTTCCGTAGCCCATCTCTTTGGTGGTAAAAAACGGGTCAAAAATCCTATGCAGGGTAGCCTTATCCATACCTACCCCGGTGTCGGTCAGAGACACCTTTACATATTTGCCGGGCTCAACGCCTGAAGGCTTTGCATCGTTTTCCTCAAAGACGACGTTCCTTGTTTCAATATAGAGATTTCCCCCATCCGGCATGGCCTGCCAGGCATTGACATAGATGTTCAACAGCACTTGGTCGATCTGCCCTCGATCTATTTCGACAGGCCAGATTTCTTTCTGGTATTTTCTGTGAATCTCTATCTCTCTCTTGGTACGCCCAAACATCCTGGAACTCTTCTCAATTTGCTCATTTAAGTCAGTCGGTTCGACCTTGTATTTGCCGCCCCTGGCAAAACCTAAAAGCTGTTTGGTCAGACCTGCCCCCCTCTTAATCAGACCCTCTGTCCCTTTAAGGTGTTCAAAATGGGGATGGTCAGGATCAATATTGAGATACATCAATGACGTATGCCCCTGTATACCCATGAGCAGGTTGTTAAAATCATGGGCAATGCCGCCGGCCAGGGTGCCGATAGCCTCCATCTTCTGGGCTTGTAGCAACTGGGCTTCAAGTTGCCTTTGCTCGGTCATGTCGCGAATAATTCCCTGATATCCCAGAATGCTTCCATCATTGGCCCGCCTCAAAGTGGCTGTAAGAAAACAGTCCATCTCTGTGCCGTCCTTCTTTTGGAACCTCACATCATAATCCCTAACAAATCCCTTTTGCTCTATCACTTGTCGAAATCTGGTTCTGTCATCCGGATTCACATATATCTCAAGCGCATTCAAGCCTATCATCTCTTCTCTGCTATAGCCAAAAAGATCCAGCATCGCTTGGTTAACGTCTAGGAACTTGCCATCTATGGCCGTTATATAAATCGGATCTCTGGATTCCTCAAAAAGGGCGCGGTATTTCTCCTCACTCTCTCGCACCGCCTCTTGGTCCTTCCTGCGTGCTGTTATGTCATGGAAAACCAGCACAACACCCAGCATGTTCCCTTTGTCATCTCTGATAGGCGCACCAGTGTCATCAATGGGCCTCTCTATTCCATCCTTTGCTATCAACAGAGTATGATTTGCCAGGCCAACGACGGCACCTTCTCGGAGTACTCTTGTTACAGGATCTTCGACCGGTTTACGTGTCTTTTCGTTGATAATATGAAAGACCTCTTTCATGGGCCTCCCTTCAACATCTTCCTGCTTCCAACCGGTCAAAGACTCGGCAACAGGATTCATGAATATGACACAACCCTTTGTGTCTGTGGCAATCACTGCATCGCCGATACTCGCAAGTGTTGTGGAAAGCCACTCTTCGCGCTCCTTTAACTTGTTTTCCATTTTGTGTTTGTAGAGAGCCATCGCAATGGACGTGTGTAACTCTCTATCATCAAATGGTTTAAGAATATATCCGAACGGCTCGGTTATCTTTGCACGTTCAACGGTTTTTTCGTCTGCATAGGCAGTAAGATATATAACAGGGATATTGAATCGGGACCGTATTTGTTCGGCAGCTTTGATCCCGTTTATCTCACCTCTTAGTACAATATCCATAAGCACCAAATCCGGGCTGTTTTCTTCTGTCTCTCTAATGGCTTCCTCTCCGGAAGTGGCTACCGCAGAAATACCATAACCTAAAGCCTGCAAGCTTTGTGCTATGTGCTCGGCAATAATACGTTCATCCTCAACAATCAGAATTTGCTTTTCCGCCATGGCCCTATACCCTCTCCTTATATTGTATTCTCTTAAATCTTATTCGAAAAGTGGTCCCTTCACTTCTATCCACCTCTAATCTGCCTCTAATCTGATCTGTGAGGATTTGGACCAGCTTTAAGCCCAATGACCCGGTATTTGTCAAATCCAAATCATCAGGTATGCTAACCCCGTTATCGCTGACTGTCAATTCAATCTCGTCTCTATCAGTGAAGCGGAGCGCAATTGTTATTTCACCTTCTTTGCTGTCCGGAAAGGCATATTTCAGGGAATTGGAAACTAGCTCATTAATGATCAATCCACATGGAATAGCGGTGTCAACTCCGAACACAACATCTGCGACATCTATCTTTAGGGCAACGCTGCCTGTATCAGCACCATAAGAGCGAAACAAGGCGTTTGCCAGGTGAGTAATATATTCATTCAAGTCAATGCTTGCCAAGTCTTCGGATTGGTACAACTTCTCATGAACAAGGGCCATCGATATTATCCGGTTCTGGCTCTCTTTAAACATGTCATAATAGGTTCTGTTATCCACATATCCGGCCTGGAGCTTGAGCAGGCTCGATATGATCTGCATATTGTTCTTGACTCTGTGGTGAATCTCCTGAAGAAGCACCTCTTTTTCCCTAAGAGATGCATGCATCTGCTCCTCTGCCAGCTTGCGCTCGGTTCTGTCCCGTAAAAACTCCACCACCATCTTCGGTCTGCCGTCCTCGTCCCATGCAGCCACGGCCGCCGTACACAAAAAAGTCAATTGCTTCCTATCCGACACGATAATATCCGTTTCAAATTGATGAACCATGCCGTCTTCCAAACACTCTTTAACGATACATGGATTACAAACCTCGTCCCGACCATGGTATGTGTAATAGCACCTTTTGCCAACGAGGTCCGACCCGAACAGGTCTTTTGCAACATCATTGGTCCACACAATATTGAATTGCTCGTCCACCATGATCATCTGGTCCGTCACAGAATCGACAATGCCCGCAAATTTTTCCTTACTTTGTCGCAACGCCTCTGCTGAGGCAGCAATTTCCTTCAAATATCTTGCCTCGACTTCAAGCTCGGCCTTCTTCTTCTGAGTCCTAAAGAGAAGTATGCCCAAAACTCCAAACACAAATATGACAATTCCTGCAAGACCGGATGTGTTTCTTGCATGTTCATTAATCGGGCCGGCGATTTCAGAATAAGGCAAGTTGATAATCAAATGCCATTTTTTATCTCCTATTGCAATCCTCTTGTAAGCCGTCAACTCGTCCATGCCGGTAATACAACCTAAGAACATCCCGGACCCTTCCTCTTCAAACTGAGCTTTATTAAGATAATCATGCTCATCATGAATATGCTTTTCAATGTCGGCGTCATCAAGAGCATGGCCCCTCTCTTTATGCACCATTCTCATGAAATCTAACACTGATATCCCTACAAATTCCTCTCTTGGATGGGCGAGAATAATATTTCTATTATCAAAAATCCACGAATAGCCTTCCCTGCCTACTTTTGCTGTTTCAATAAAGCGTTTCCAGATCGTATCAACTTGTATCATCCATCGAACAATTCCGGCAAATTCATCATTATAAAATACCGGCTCTGAGAGAGATATGGCAAGATTGCCTAAATCGTTCAAAAAGACTTCACTCACATGCGTCTTATGTTCCCTCAGGACATAAGCGACATCTAACTTGTTAGAGTGATCTCCGCCGATTCTTTCTTCGATATGCGGGAACCTGCGTAACATAATACCTTTGGCGTCCAACATGGTAAAGGCATCCATGTGGTCTTTGTGGACTTCATAATGGTCCCGACACACACAATGGCTGGTAGAGTTTTTATTAACCAGTATGCTTTTATAGGCTTTTTCCTGGATCATTGGATTTATTGCAATTGTCCTTAGAACTTGTAAATGCTCGTCAATAAACTCTTCAATTCCCACCGCAATTGATCTTGCACTCATTAACAACTGTTCTTGTGTTTGCAAAACAACTATATCTTCATATTGTTTGTGGGAAGAGTGGGCCAGGTATACAACGACAACGACAACTGCCAAACCGACTATACTACCTAGAAGCACACTTCTGGGAAATCTTCCCTTTTTCATAGAATGGCCCCCACCTTGATATGTTAAGGGATAAACTGTTTCAAAGCCCTTTTACGAGCCCATTTTGGCCATTTTTTTCAATTGTTCTTGGCGAACTGGTCAGTCTAAAGTCCGCATAATTACCTGAAATTATTAACAGCTAATTCCCCCCTTTCCTAAAGGGGGGATAGGGGGGATTTTTGGGCAACTTCCTGAAATCCCCCTAAATCCTAAATCCCCCTTTAAAAAAGGGGGACTTTAAGACTTGGTTCCGAGAACTTTAGACTCTCAAGTTGGCTAAGCGAAGCGTCAAAAATTGTTACCATCATACAAATTTCTCCTTAAAATTGCAACATACGCAAATTCTCCCATGCAACTCCTATGGTTAGATCGAGCCAAGAGATAAATTGATCCGGTTTTCTCTTGTCCGGGTGGGCAGAAAGGCCCTCTCTGATATCTTTGAGGCCGAGTGTTTTTGTGATATACAGGAAAAATATTATGATTCTCGTGCTTTCGTGATATTTTTCGGTTCGGGATTGTCCGGGTTATTAGTCCGTTAATTCTGAATTCGTGTTGTTTATGGCAGCAAATCTTAAAAGATGATCACGAAAGCACGAAAGATTGAAAGCACGAAATAAAAAACGTTCAGCCTTTCGTGTTTTCGTACTTTCGTGTTTTCGTGATAGTTTTTTTGTTCCGGTTTGTCCGGGTAATTAGGAATGACAGCAAATCCGCCTCCAAAACAGACATCCGGTAGTCATGACCTCCTGGGCGCCCATTTTTCCATTGCAGGCGGTCTGCATAAGGCCATAATAACTGCATCCGAATATGAATGCAATGCTTTGCAAATATTCACAAAAAATGCAACTACGTGGAAGGAGCGAACGCTGTCGTCCCACGATATTGAGCTGTTCGATGTTGCAAGAAAGAAGAGTGGGGTACAATCCATCTGCTCGCATACTTCCTATTTGATCAATCTGGCGTCGCCAGAACAGAGTAAATATGACCGGTCCGTAAAGGCCCTTGAGCATGAGATTATACGGTCATCTCAGCTAAGAATACCCTTTGTGGTCATGCACCCGGGCTCGCACATGGGGACAGGAGAAGATAAAGGCTTGAGCCGAATCGCCCAAGGGATCAATACAACGTTTGAGCGTACACCAGATATCACCTGCCGGCTCCTCCTTGAAACCACGGCCGGCCAGGGATCGAATTTAGGTTATACCTTTGAGCAGCTGGCCCTTATTTCAGATATGGTAGAAGCCGAGGAAAAGATCGGCTTTTGTCTTGATACATGCCATGTCTTTGCAGCAGGCTATGATATCCGTACGAAAAAGGCCTACCGGAAAACCATGCAGGCCTTTGACAGAGCCATAGGCATTGATCGTCTATGTGCAATACACCTAAACGACGCGAAAAAGGGGCTGGGAAGCAGGATAGATCGACATGAACACATTGGCAAAGGAACAATAGGAATCGAAGCTTTCTCCTTCATAATGAACGACCCGCTGCACAAGGGACTTCCCAAGATCCTTGAAACCCCGAAGAAAAAAGGACCCATTGACTATGACCGCATGAACCTGAACCGACTCCGGTCCCTCATCCTTAGTGCCCATCCATAAAGTCCACCTCCCCTGGCGGGAGGGGGTTGGGGGGGAGGGCATAAGCGCTAAGTTGTTTTGTAAACGTTCACAGGTTACATTTATGCCGTACGGAATTGTTCTAAAAGATGAACGTCGAACATCGAACATCGAACGTCCAACGTCGAATGAAAAACGAATATTCAATACCGAACATTCAACGGCTATTTCTGTTTCTTTTCAGCCGTTTTGATACTCGTAACGAAAATCTTAATTAATTCTTCTGTTTCCTCTAGAATATCATTTAGTAGTTCAGGTTTTTTAAACTCTGTTTCTTCAGTTTTTCCCTTTTCCCATTAAACATTCGATGTTGGACGTTCGATGTTCGATGTTCATTTTTTTCATGTTTTAACCATCTCTGGGTTCCCTTTTTCCCATTCAACGTTCGATGTTGGACGTTCGATGTTCGATGTTCATTTTTTTCAGTAAACCTTCCTCAGTTCATCCGGTGCAAAAATAACTTAGCGCTTATGGGGGGAGGGGGAACTATGCGGAACAAAGCTGGGCCAAGTTCTTCTATCGAATGGTAAGGGCTGAGACCAAGTGGAGGATCTCGCCTTCTGTGTAAAAGAATATCTCGTGGCCCATAACCTGGAGGCCGCTTTCCCCTTCCCGAACTAATGGGACGATCTCGATTCGTTTGACATCCTGCCACTTAGTCCCGATCTGTAGTCGAGCAACAACTCCCTGGTCGGTAAGTTTATGCGGAATATTATAGGAATGGAGCACGCGGGCGACAAAATCATTTTTCTGCCGCATTACAATGCCTGCCCGGTGCTTCAAGGCGCGGAGCTGGCCATAGTTTTCACCGTATGCCCACTGCGGCGCAACCGTAAAGGCCGCCAATAAGATAATAGCGCTCAACACCAAACTCTGACGCTTCATGGGAGCTCCTTTCCTTCTGGGGTTGACAAACAGAATTGCCCGGCTATTCGGTATGCGTTCACAGGTTCAGGGTTCACCGTTCAGATTATTGGTTAACCCTGAACCTCTGAACCCGTGACATGAATCAACGGTTCAGATTTGTGAGGTGAACCTACAATCTCTGAACCCCGAACTTCTGAACACTGAACCCGTAAACGGTTACCAACTTTTTTTATCATTAAGCTATGTTACGGGCAAGGATTTTTGGGTGTAAAAGTATGGTATCCTTTTATTATCTCTTTGGCCACGCCACTCTCGTTGACGAAGGCATGCTTTGGTGCTAAGAAAAACAAGCCCATCAATAGTCGATGGGCT
>DAOUTV010000226.1 GCA_030668505.1 Desulfobacterales bacterium
GCTCGCAGGGGAGCTACAATACCGACATACACGGCAATGGCGGGCAGGTTTAGGGGGATTTTTCAGATAGTCGCACAGGTCTAAAAAGATAGTTCTCAGTATCAGAGTGTGTGGTGATTGTCAATAATGCTATCCTCTGGGATGATACTGGGTATGAACCGCCTTTAGCCTCTCCTGGGCAACATGGGTATAGATTTGGGTGGTACTAATATCCACATGGCCCAACATCACCTGAACCGACCTGAGATCTGCCCCCCGTTTCAAAAGGTGAGTGGCAAAAGAATGTCTAAGGGCGTGCGGGGTGATTTTGTGCGAAAGCCCGGCCTTTAGAGCGTATTGTTTCAGAAGCTTCCAGAATCCCTGGCGTGTCATGGGCGTTGCTGAACGTGTTACAAAGAGATACGGGCTTGGCCGCCCCTTTAATAGGACTGGACGTCCTGATGCAAGGTAGGCGTCGATCTTTTTCATGGCCACCTGCCCAATGGGCACTATACGCTCCTTGGAACCCTTGCCGAGAACCCGGACAAAACAGGCCTCCAGATTGATATTTGCAATTCCCACATTTATTAGCTCTGAGACCCTGAGTCCCGCTGCATACAGAAGTTCCAGCATAGCTGCATCTCTGACCCCCAGAGGTTTAGAAGCATCAGGTGCCTCCAGAAGCCTTACCACTTCGTCTACCTCTAAAACATTGGGTAGTTTTCGGCCCACCTTTGGCAGGTCCACCATCTGGGCAGGGTTGGTCTCCAGTATTTTTTCCCTTACTAAGAACTTATAAAATCCTCTTATGGTCACCAGATGTCTTGCTCTGCTCCTAGGTCCAAGCCCTGCATCTCTTAAGTCAATCAGGTGTTTTATAACAAGGGCCATGTCGGCATCGGCAATATCGGAAATACCGTTTGCGCTCAAGGACTCCAGGTACAAGATAATATCTTTGCTGTAGGCGGCAACAGTATTACTGGAAAGGCCTTTTTCCACCACCAAGTAGTTAATGAACTGATCTGCCATCTGATCCAGAGAATTCATGATTGTTGGTCAGTGTTTAGTGAGCTGACTGAGCCTGAAATTGCCTCGCTTCGTTCAACGTTTGAGGGCCGCTTCGCCCCAGTGGAATAGAGAGGATTAGTGCATTCCACGGGGCAAGCTTAAGGTTTGAGGCAAAAACATTTTCTGCCTCTAACCTCCAACCTTAAGCCTCGAACGGCGCCCTAGGCGCCTTACGGGCTTAAACGGTCCAACGAAAGCCTGTTTAACACGTCCGCCCCATCTTCTGTCAGAACAACCATATTTTCCAACCGCACTCCGCCCCATCCAGGCAGGTAAATGCCTGGTTCAACTGTGGTGACCATACCCACCTCCAGATTCATCGGCCGGACAGGACTCAGATTGGGTTTTTCGTGGGTCGCCAGTCCAACGCCGTGTCCAAGTCCATGGCCAAAGTAATCGCCGAACCCCTTGGCTGCAATAAGGTCTCGCGCAATCTTGTCAATGGTCTGTGTGTTCACCCCGGGCTTCATCGCTTCTATAGCCATGGATTGAGCGTCCTGAACGACTTGATAGACCTTCTTAAAAGTGTCGTCGGGTGAGCCAAGCACAATGGTGCGGGAAATATCCGAACAGTAGCCGTTCAGCCGTGCACCCCAATCGAACAGGATGGGTTCCCCCCGACTAATTGGTCGATCCGTAGGAATGGCATGGGGCAGGGCAGCGTTGGGACCTGAAGCAACAATGGGAGGAAAGGCTACAGATTCTGCTCCGCTTTGCCGCAGGCCCTTTTCAATAGTCCAGGCAAGCTCTTTTTCAGTAATTCCAACACAAAGGGTATTAAGAATTGATTCAAATACTGATTCGGAAATAACAAGCGATTCCTTTATGGCCTCTAACTCTTGGGGCTCTTTTGTCATACGTAGTTCTTCGACCAAGTTCTCAGTGGGGACCAGAGATACATTTGTGGCGTCTTTTATTAAGTGCTCTTGAAATTTTTGAAACTGCAGGTATGATACCCGGGCACTTTCAAAGCCGAGGCCCTTGGTTTGAAGCATACCCAAAATTTCTGGCAACCATGAGGCCAGGCTCTCTTTGTAGCAATAGATCTCAAATTTTTGTGCTTCGATTCGTGCTTGGGTTTCATATCGAGAGTCGGTTGCCAGGATCTGTCGCTCAGGCGTGATAAGCAGGGCTCCGGCAGACTCATTGCACTGGCCATCCTCGGCAGTGAAGCCGCTCAAATATCGACGGTTCTCGCCCTGTAATACCAAGAAGGTATCAAAAGCCTGGTCTTTGAGGCGGGCTCTAAGTCTTGCCAGCCTATTACTTATAGTCTTTCCCAAAACTATGTACCTCCATCAGGCCCGTCCGAAGCGGGCTAAGTTCTGGGTACCAGAACAAGGCAAGGGGTGTCAAGGCTAAGGAATAAAACCGCTTGACAACGGAACGGGTCAATCTTTAATAATAAGCTGCCTCTATGTTGGGTTTTAATGGAAATATCCAGTATCCGGCATCAAGTATCAAGTATCCGGCAGTTAATTAAAGGACAGCATTGATGAATTCTGAATACAAGGACAGAGTAGAACGGCTTCTTCGTAAAGGGGTCACGATACCCAATCCCCGGAATGTGCTGATTGCAGATGAGGTCCAATTAGATCAAATCGCAGGCGATGGAGTGGTTATTTATCCGGGCTGCAAGATATTTGGCAAAAAGACAATGATCATGCCTGGGGCCAGACTTGGCTATGAGGGGCCGGTGACAGTAGAGGATTGTCAGATAGGGCCAAACGTGGAATTAAAGGGTGGGTTCTTCCGGCGATCCACCTTTCTTGAAAAGGCCAGTATGGGCTACGGTGCCCAGGTCAGGGATGGGTGCATTCTTGAAGAAGAGGCCAACGGCGCTCACACGGTTGGTTTCAAGCAAACCATCCTGTTTCCTTTTGTGACGGTGGGAAGCCTCATAAACTTTTGCGATTGCCTTATGGCCGGTGGAACCAGCCGGAAGGATCACAGTGAGGTGGGAAGCTCTTACATTCACTTCAACTACACACCGAATCAGGATAAAGCCACCCCTTCTTTGATTGGCGATGTCCCAAGGGGTGTGATGCTTAATCAGCCCCCAATCTTTCTGGGAGGGCAGGGTGGCTTGGTTGGGCCCGTGAGGGTGGAATACGGGACGGTCATTGCGGCAGGGGTGGTCTATCGGAAAGACGCACTTGACGGTGGAAGGCTCATCCTGGGCAAAGGCCAGTTAGTTAGCGAGGGCCAGGACCGCGATTTCGTAACGAGTTTTCATTCGGGCCTCTATTTTCATATTAAATCTCAGACATTAAACAACGTAAATTATATTGCAAACCTTATAGCCCTCAGGCAGTGGTATCTATGGGTGCGCTCCCAGTTTTTTGGAGGCGATCCAATGGGTCAAATGTTGTATGAGGGTGTCCTGGACAAGCTGGCCATGGCCATTAAGGAGCGAATCGAGCGCTTAAAGGCATTCGTCCGGAAGATGCCCGAGTCTGCCGAACAATACCGAAAGGTTATGAAGAAAAGTGTTGATGAGAAGCTCTTACGACAGAAACAGGAGTTGTCTGAGAGATGGCCGGACGTGGAGGCCACACTGGCAAAGAGTGGGGAGGACGCAGGGGCTTCCTCCCGCAGAGAGCCTTTCCTGGAACAGATCAACAAGCTTATCAAAGAAAATGGCTGTGATTACTTAGCTGTCATCCAGGGGTTGGATAAGTCCTGGTCTGCCGATGGAACCAAATGGCTCCAGGACATCGTCGATGGGATAAATCAACCGGTGCTTGAGTTCCTGCCATCATTCAGGGAGGGCATGGATAAGATATAGTCTTACAGGTATTATATATTCGCAATACAGTTAAAGTTATATATTAGATAGTGCCCATCCACGAATCGTAAAAACTCAATGGGCACAAGCGTAAGTTTCCAATTCAGAAATGAGCAATTTTCTGCAAGGTCAAGGAAAACGAGGGGTTGCGCGGAGGCGTACCGAGGTACGTCGCACAAGCTACCCCGCAGTCTTGTCAGCCTCCGGCTGATTGACGCCGATTCAGCCGTTCAGCCGTCGCAGCCAGTGCTTTGGCGAAGTCGGCTCGTAGCCATGAAGGCTACTATGGCGAAGTCGGCGATTGCGGAAAAGGGCCATTTATGGATGGAAACTAGATATATTGGGCTGACCAGGGATAAACAAGGGCGATGGAAAAACTATTCGGTACAGATGGCATCAGAGGTGTGGCCAATGAATACCCCATAACCTCAGAGATGGCCCTAAAAATCGGACGTGCAACGGCA